>JAXDLD010000687.1:0-2755 GCA_034666805.1 Acidobacteriota bacterium | reverse complement strand
CATTCGCCGCCAGCCCCCGCACCACCTGGCGAAACTGTTCGCCGCGGTCGAACTCGTCACGAAACAGGCCGAAGCTGGCGCAGCCGGGCGAGAGCAGGACGACGTCGCCCGGCATCGCCGCGGCCGCCGCCGCCGAGACCGCCGCCATCTCGCTGCTCGTCGGCGCTCCCAGCTGGCTGGCGCTCTCCTCCAAGAGGGCCCGGAAACGGTCGACCCCGGAGAGGAGCGGCTGCACGTCCGGGCTCTCGCGGTCGACCGCCTCGGTCAGGTCCTCGAGCTCGTGCGCGAGGACCTGCTGCTCGGAGAGGCCCATCATCCCCGCGTTGCCCTTGAGCGTGTGGAGCTCGAGCTTGACCCCCGCGAGGAGCCCCGCGCGGTCCTCCGGCCCGGCCGTGGCGAGGGCGAGGAGCAGCTCCTCCAGATGTTCGAGGCGCTCCTCGGCCTCGGCCGCGAAGTCGGCGAGGAGGTCGTCGGCGAAACTTCGGTTCATCGGATCACGGTCTACGGCAGGCCTCTAGTGGCTGTAGACGATCCTCCCGTAGAGCGTCCGTCCGTTGATGCCGTAGGGCGTGAACTGCGAGTAGCGCAGGATGCCGCCCAGCGAGTTCTGCAGGAACTGCTTCTCCGGGTAGACGTCGAAGAGGTTGAGCACGCTGGCCGCGAAGGTGAAGCGGCTGAACCGGTAGGAGGCTTCGAGGTCGGTGATCCACTTCGGGCTGAAGTACTGTTCGTTCCGGATGTCGACCTGCGGCGAGCAGTACTGGCCGTAGCGCGCCAGGCGGAGCACGCTGCCCACGTTGCCGAGCGACCAGTCGCCCGACAGGCGCAGGTTGCTGCTCGGCTGCGAGCACTCCAGGCGACGCCGCTCCGAGCGGTCGAAGATGACGTTCTGGAAGCCGAGGAGCTGGGCCGGGGTCGCCACCTGGCTCCCCACCCGGGTGTTGGTGTTGTTGTAGGCCGCCTCCAGGCGGAGGCTGCCAACCGTGGGCGGGAGCGGCGTCAGATAGTTGACGACCAGGTCGTAGCCTTGCGTCTTGGTGCTGATCGCGTTGGTGAAGAAGCGCGCCGCCGTGGCCCCGAAGGGGGCGAGGAGGGCGACGATCTTGGGGCCGGTCAGGTTGCCGGTCAGGACGATCCGGTCGTTGATGTCGATGCGGTAGAAGTCGAGGGTCACCGACAGCGGGTTGAACGGGTTCCAGGCGAAGCCGGCGCTGTAGTTCTTCGAGCCCTCGGCCTTGAGCGGCCGGGCGCCGAGGATACGGGCCTGCGGGCTGTCGACCGGGAAGGTGCCGACGTCGACCGCCACCAGGCCTTGCCCCAGGTTCGCGAAGGTGGTGGAGGTCGCCGAGTAGCGCGACTGGACGAGCGACGGGGCGCGGAAGCCGGTCGAGGCGGCGCCGCGCAGCGCGAGGCGGTCGAAGAGCTGATAACGGGCGGTGAGCTTGCCCGTCGTCGTGCCGCCGAAGTCGCTGTAGTGCTCGTAGCGTCCGGCGAGCCCGAGCCGCAGCCGGTGGGTGACGTCGCCCTCGAAGTCGGCGTAGAGGGCGCTGTTGGTACGGGTCGAGTTGGTAACGTTGTCCGGCCGCACCCCGGGGAAGACCTGGTCGCCCGGCGCCGCCAGGGTGCCGAACTGGGTGGGCTGGCCGCCATAGATATAGGAGTTGGGCTCGCCGGCCCCGAGCTTGTAGCGCTCGTTGCGGAGCTCGACCCCGAGGGCGACGTTCAGCGGGCCGGCCAGGCCGACGCTGAATTCGCGGGTGACGTCGAAGTTGCCGACCGCCTGGCCGAACGTATAGGTGCCGGCGAAGAAGCCCGTCTGGTTGGGCGGGATCTTGGGGCCGAGCGAGGCGTTCAGGCTGTGGGAAACATTGAAGTCCATCTTGTTCTCGCCGTACTGGCCCGAGAGGTCCCACGACCAGCCGAGCTTGTCGCCCCGGAGGCCGAAGGTGCCCGAGAGGTCGTCGGTCCGGGTATCGATCAGGGGGAGGAAGCCCTCCGGGTAGATCTGCGGGAAGTTGCGGTCGTCGATCGCCCGCCGGTAGAGGCCGGGGGTGACGCCGAAGCGGCGGGAGAGGCCGCCGAAGGCATAGAAGAAGGTCGAGTCGTCGGCCGTCACCGGCACCTGCGAGTTGAAGAAGCCCAAGAGGTCGCGGGTGCTCGAATCGCCCACCCAGTGGCTGGGCTGGGCGAGGGCGTTGTTCCCGGCGTCCCCCTTGACGATCTGGTCGCGGGTGTCGATGCCGGCGCGGTTGGTGCGGTTGCGGTCGCGCCACTCGACGTCGGCGAAGGCCCAGCCGCGGCCCATCTCCCAGCCGTAGCTCAGGCTGTCGTCCGTCACCCCGCCGTCGCTCCGGTTCTGGCCGAACCCCTGGTCGGTCTCGGTGCCGCCGTACTGGGCGGAGGCGATGAACGGCGCCGGGCCGGCCCGCAGGGCGATGTTGATCACCCCGGCGATGGCATCCGAGCCGTACTGGGCGGCGGCGCCGTCCCTAAGGATGGTGATCTCGGCGATGGCGGAGACCGGGATGGCATTCAGGTCGACCCCCGTCGAGCCGTGGCCGATCGTGGGGTTGACGTGGACGAGGGCGGTCGAGTGGCGGCGCTTGCCGTTGACGAGGACCAGGATCTGGTCCGAGCCCAGGCCGCGCAGGGTGACGGGGCGGACCACGGCCGAGCCGTCGGCGGTCGTCGTCCGCGGGTAGTTGAAGGAGGGGGCGAGCGCTTCGATGATCTGGCTCGTCTCCTTGAACCCCAT
>JAXDLD010000686.1:0-2908 GCA_034666805.1 Acidobacteriota bacterium | reverse complement strand
TGGCCGGCGGCAAGGCCTTCGACAAGGCGATCGAGCCCTACCTCGCGAAGGGGCAGGTGAGCGCCATGACCTCGCTGGGCCTGGTATCCCCCAAAGACCTCGATCCCGCCCTCGAGAAGGCGGCCTGGAGTCTGGAGAAGGGCGCCGTGAGCGCGCCGGTCGCCGGCCGCGGCGGGCTCCACCTGCTCCAGGCGGTGGACCGGCACGAGAGCCACATCCGCCCGTTCAGCGAGGTCTCCGCCGCCATCCAGGCCAAGGAGGAGGAGCGGGTCTACCGCGACAAGCTCGCCGAGTACATGGCCGACCTCCAGAAACAGTCGTTGATCGTCGCCGACCCGCCGGTCGAGGCGGCGGGCTTCCGCAGCCTGCTCGGGCCGGTGCCGACGTCGACGGACCCCCTGGACGTCTTCGCCAAGCCGGCCGCCGCTCCCGGAGCGGCCCCAGCCGCCGCACCGGCGACATCGCCGACATCGGCGGCTCCAGGCGCCCCGGCAGGCGATACCAGCAGTCCGAGCGGCAGCGGGACCATGAAGCTGCCGACCGGGCCGGCGCCGAACACCCCCGGCGGCCTGCCCACTCCCAAGCCGACCGACCCCGGCCCGCCCATCGAGACACCCCCACCCCCGCGCTGATCTTCCAGAGTCCACCGCAGTCCACCCGACACTCACACCGGCGCCCTCAACAGGGCGCCGGTCGCGTAGAGAGCGGATTGATCAGTTTTTAGCGCTCGATTACCGCTCGCTGATTTCCCTCGGGACCCCGCGGCGCTCTTCTCGGGGTCCGTGGTGGAAATAAATGGACAAAAGTGGACCGAACTGCTAGGATTCCGCCTCAGTCAGCCAGTTGTAGGCGGGCCTATGTTCCGCGGAAGCACTCCGACAAAGATCGACGACAAAGGGCGGCTCAAGGTGCCGACGGACTTCCGTCGTTTCATCGAGGAGCGGTATGGACCGGACCTCTTCGTCACCTCCGTCCTGGGCGACTCGGCGCTCCTCTACCCCCTCCCCGTCTGGGAGGAGATCGAGGCGCGCCTGGCGGCGATGCCGTCGACCGATCGGACGAAGTCGCGCTTCATGGAGCGGGTGAGCTACTTCGGCCAGCAGGTCAGCATGGACGGGCAGGGCCGCATCCTCATCCCGCAGATCCTGCGGGAGAGCGCGGGGATGAATGGCGATGTGGTGGTCTCGGCGCAGCTCGACCATCTGGTGGTCTGGAACCACGACCGCTTCGTCGCCCGCCTGGAAGAGCAGCCGTTCACCGAGGACGACTTCCGCGCTCTTGCCGAGCGCGGGATCTAGCGGGCAGTGGCCCGCGGCGAGGAAAGAGCGCCCGAACCCTGGCATGGGGAGCACCGGCCCGTTCTGGTCAGAGAGACCCTGGAGCTCCTGGCGCCGGAGCGCGGCGGACTCTTCGTCGACGCGACCGTGGGGCTGGGCGGGCACGCGGCGGCGCTGCTGGAGCGGGCGGCGGGCGCCGAGGTCCTCGGGGTGGATCGCGATCCGCAGGCCCTCTTACGGGCGGCGGGACGGCTTGAAGAGTTTGGGCCCAGAGCCCGCCTCACGCAGGGAAATTTCCATCAATTGGAGACGCTGCTGGGCGAGCTGGGCATCGGTCCGGGGAGCCTTTCCGGAGTGCTCGCGGACCTGGGCGTCTCCTCGCTGCAGCTGGACGTCGCGGAGCGCGGCTTCAGCTTCAGGCGGGACGGACCGCTCGACATGCGCATGGGCCCCGGCGGGCGGACCGCCGCGGACATCGTGAACGGGAGCTCGGAGGGGGAATTGGAACGGATCTTCAGGGACTACGGCGAGGAGTGGCAGGCACGGCGGATCGCCCGCGCCATCGGGCGGGCGCGCAGCGAGGAGCCGATCGCGACGACCGGCCGGCTTAAAGATGTCATCGCCCGCGCCAAGAGCGGGGGCGCTGGCCGCGGCGGCCGCGGCGATCGGGACCGCGAGGGGCGGGTCGATCCCGCGACGCGGGTCTTCCAGGCCCTACGGATCGAGGTCAACGAGGAGCTCTCGGGGCTCGAGGGCTTCATCGAGCAGACGGTGCGGCTCCTCGATCACGGCGGGCGGCTGGTCATCATCTCGTACCACAGCCTGGAGGACCGGATCGTCAAGAACTCTCTCCGCGACCTGGCGCGCGGGCAGATCGACCTGGTGACCGGCCGGCCGCGCTCGGAGAGCCAGTTGATCGAGGTGCTGACCCGGAAACCCACCCGGCCGAGCGACGAAGAGGTGGAGTGGAACCCGCGCTCGCGCTCGGCGCGCCTGCGCGCCGCGCGCCGGCTATGAGATGGCTTTAAGACAGCAATGGAGCGGCTCTAGGCAGTGATGAGGGAATCGAGGAGCGAGTACGCCTTCACGCGCCCGGTGGTCAATACCTACCTGGTGCGCGAGCGCGATCGCCGGCTGCTGCGCGAGCTGGCCATGGTCGTGCTGGTGGTGGTCTGCCTGGGGGGTGGCCTCCTCGCCTACACCTGGATGCACCTGGAGGTCTTGGACACCGGCTACCGGATCGTCGACCTCGAGCGCCGCCTGCGCGACCTCGCCCAGGAGGAGCGCCGGCTGCAGCTCGAGTCCGCGTATCTCGCGAGCCCGCCGCGGATCGAGGAGCGGGCGGCCAGGGAGCTGGGCATGAAGGGGCCGGAGATGGACCAGGTGGTCTTCGCCGAAGAGCTGCAGGCCGAAGAGCTGCGAGGCGAGGTGCGGAATTGAAGAACCGGGTGTCCCTGGTGGCCCTCTTCGGCCTTCTCTGGGTGGCGGCGATCGCGGCGCGCCTCTGGTATCTCCAGGTCTACCGCTACGATCATTACGCGGGTAAGGCGCGGCGGCAGCAGACGACGGTGGTCGAGCTCGACCCGCCGCGCGGCACGATCTACGACGCCCACGGCCGCGAGCTCGCCGTC
>JAXDLD010000685.1:0-11092 GCA_034666805.1 Acidobacteriota bacterium | reverse complement strand
AGGCGTGGAAATGGGCGCCGTACCAGGCGGCGTGCTCGACCAGGGCGCGGCGGCTGGTGCGGACCGCCGCGTGCTCGACTAAAGCCGCGGGCACGAAAGCGGTGGCGAGGCCGAGCCGGCGGGCGCGGAGGACCCAATCGTGGTCCTCGGAGGTCGGGAGCTCCTCGTCGAAGGGGCCGACCTTCTCCCAGGCGTCCCGCCGGACGCCGAGGTTCAGGCTGCCGAGCGGGAGGCGGCTGTCGGCCTCGGCCGGCCGGTCGGGGAGGAGCTCGTGGAAGGAGGCGATGTTGTCGGCCAGGGCCCAGCGGTTGCCACCCCGGCGAAACCGGGGGAAGGTGACGGCGCCGCCGGCCACCGGCGAGCGGTCGAGGGCGGCGGCCAGGGCCGCGACCCAGCCGGGGGCGGGGCGGCAGTCGGCGTCCACGAAGAGGAACCGAGACCCCCGGGCGGCGGCGACGGCTCGGTTGCGGGCCGCCGCCGGGTTCAGGCGCTCCGCCGTCTCGATGAAGCGGACGGCCCCGTCGCCGGCGTCTCTCGGCACCTTGCCCGGCGCGTCCCGCCCCACGACCAGGACCTCGATCCCCGGGCCGGGCGCCCCCTGCCCAGCGAGCGCGGCGAGCGTCCGGTCGACCAGGGGCGAGTCGAGGTCGGGGATGAGGACGCTGACGCCGGGGTCGGGCAAGGGGCTCCGGGTTCCCCTTACGACCGGGTCCGGCGCTGCCGGATCATGCGGCCCCAGTGCTGGGAGCGCAGCCCCGCGACCTTGCGGATGCGCTCCTCGGCCACCCGGCCCGCCGCCTGCGAGGTGGGGATCGACTCCGTGCGGGAGATCTCGAAGACCCGCATCATGTTGAGATAGATGCCGCGGGTCATCCGCATGGCCCGCTCCCGGTTGTAGCTCGTCATCAGCTCGTTGTAGACGTTGATCAGGCCGCCGGCGTTGATGACGAAGTCGGGAGCGTAGAGGATCCCGCGGTCGTGGAGGGCGCGGCCGTCCCGCTCCTCGTCGGCGAGCTGGTTGTTGGCGGCCCCGGCCACCACCTTGCACCGCAGCTTGGGGATCGTCTCCTCGTTCAGGGTCGCGCCCAGAGCGCAGGGAGCGAGGATGTCGCAGGAGACCTCGAGGATCTCCCCCGGAGGGACGATCTCCGCCCCCAGCTCCGTCTTGACCCGCTCGGTGGTCTCGGGGTCGATGTCGGCGGCGAAGATCTTCGCCCCCTCCTCTTTCAGGTAGGTGGCGAGGTGGCGGCCGACGTTGCCCAGCCCCTGGATGGCGACCGAGCGATCGGCGAGCGAGGCCTCGCCGAACTGCCAGCGGGCCGCCGCCTTGATCCCCTGGAGGACCCCGAAGGCTGTGACCGGCGAGGGGTCCCCGCCGCCGCCGTGCGCCGGGGCGACGCCGGTGACCCAGCGGGTCTCGGTGAGGATGACCTCCATGTCCTCCATGTCCGTCCCCACGTCTTCGGCCGTGATGTAGAGGCCGCCGAGCTCCTCGACGTACTGGCCGAAGCAACGGAAGAGGGCCTCGCTCTTGTCCTTCTTGGGGTCGCCGACGATGACCGCCTTGCCGCCGCCCAGGTTCAAGCCCGCCGCGGCCGCCTTGTAGGTCATTCCCCGCGACAGCCGGAGGACGTCGGTCAGGGCTTCGTCCATGCTGTGGTAGGGCCACATGCGGACCCCGCCCAGGCCCGGGCCGAGCACGGTCGAGTGGACCGCGATGATCGCCTGGAGCCCGACCTCGGGGTTCGAGCAGAAGAGGATCCGCTCGTGCCCCATGCCCGCCATCTGGTGGAAGAGTTCCATTACGCTCCCTTTCTGAAACGCTAGGGCTCTCGCGTGGGGCGGGGCCGTGGGTGGTCCCAAGCCAGGCTCGAAGGCCCGCGGGAGAGAGCCGGATATCTGTCTCGGGTGATCTTTGCCCGGGCGTGCGGCACGGGCGGAACGGGGGAAGTCTAGCCGATGGGCGTCGGGCGGGAAAGGGAGGGCGGCTCGCGGTCCGGCCCCTGTGCTATCGTCCACGCGTTTTCCGCCAAGAGAGACTCCAGGTCTGGAGAGATATCCGGCATCGCTCGTCTTTTCGTGCCGCCGAGATACAGCCGGGTCTCGAGGGTTGCAGCGCCGTGATGCCGAGAGACCCCCTACAGCCTGACCTGCGCCTCGCCTCATTGGCCGAGGGGATGACGGGCCTCACACCCGCCTACGGAACCGTCCTGGCGGAGGCCGCCTCGGTCTGCCTGGAGGACCAAGGCCACGGGGCCTCGACGGGACTGAGGGTCGAAGGAGACTTTCATGCGGCTCTCATCCTCCACCGGCTCACCGTGGACGCACAGATGAGGCGCTCCCATGGCGATCCGGAGAAGGCGACTGAAAATGGGGCCTGCGCAGTCGCCATTCTGGCCGTCCGCCACCTGACGGGCCTCACGGTCCTGCGCCAGTCGAGGCGAGGTATGGGATTCGACTACTGGCTGGGTCCCGAGGATGGGTTTCTTTTCCAGGGGGCCGTCCGCCTCGAGGTCTCGGGCATCCGTAAGGGAGGGGAGCGCTCGATCCGCGAGCGTGTCCGGCGTAAGATAGGGCAGACAGGGCGGTCCACGGGGCTGGCTCCGGCACTGATCGCCGTGGTGGAGTTCAGCGGCTCTCTGCTGAGATTGGTCAAGAGATGATCGACCAGACACGAATGACAGCGTTGCACCAGAGGGCGATGGAACAGGCGCAGGAGGCCTTGACCACGTCCGATTCGAGGCTCGCCCGTGAGCTGTCCCGCAGCGCTTTCGAGAAGGAGCGGGAGGCCGCCGAGTCTCTACCCAGCGAGCCCGGGCAGGAGCCGACTCGCGCGATCCTCTATCGAAGCGCGGCGATGCTGGCCCTCGACTGCCGGGACGATGCCGAAGCCGGGCGTCTGGCGAGAGCGGGCCTGGCGGGGAGTCCACCGGACGACGTCAGGGCCGAGCTGAGAGAGATCCTGGCCGGGGTCGAGCGGTCGTCCCCGGGGCGATCCATCGCGAGGGTGTTCAGGACTGCTCTCGCCTTGGTGCTTTCGAGCGTCGTCAGCGCCCTCGATGCCATCCGAAGCCATCGGTAGGACATCCCTTCCTAAAGCCCCCCCAGGGCCTTCAGGACCTCCTCGTCGTGGCCGTCGACCGCGACCCTCTTCCACACCTTCCGCACTTTGCCTTCGCGGTCGATGAGGAAGGTCGAGCGCTGGATCCCCATCGACTTCTTGCCGTACAGGTTTTTCTCCCGCCAGGCGCCGTAACGTTCGGCCACCTGGTGGCCGGCGTCGGCGAGGAGAGGGAAGTTCAAGGTGAACTTGTCTCTGAAGCGGCCGTGGCTCGCCACGTCGTCGGGCGAGACCCCGAGGACCACGGCGCCGCGCTCCTCGAAATCCGCGCTGCGGTCGCGGAAGGCGCAGGCCTCCTTGGTGCAGCCGGGGGTGTCGTCCTGGGGGTAGAAGTAGAGCACCACGGGCTTGCCGCAGAGGTCGGACAGGCGGACGGTGCCGCCGTCGTCGGCGGGGAGCGTGAAGTCGGGGGCGGCCTCGCCCGCCTCGATCCAGGCTGGGGTCTCGGACATGCGGTCTCCTCCTTAAAGTAGTGGCGCCAAACGTGGCCGGCCGGGCCGGCCGGCGGAGTCTACCGCAAAGCCGTCGTCGACACAGCGCGAGCGATCCATTTGAAATAGTTTTCAAGGCACTGCTTCTATTTTTTTCTTGATCTTCATTGTCCCGCTTTACGAGGCGTCCCTCACCTTACAGACAAGCACCGCAGAGTCGGGGGGCTCTGCCAGCGCGACGATCCTGCCGCGCGCTTTTAGGTGCGATTGTTTCATCGCGATTCAACAGCAGATGCGCTAGGGAGCGCTTTGGGGCGTTCCTTGGACCGCAACCGGCAGGGACCGGGGGCCGAGCCATCGGCCTGCCCGATCGCGGATGATCTATTGATTTCTTGTCGTTTATCGATCAGTTATAGAGGGGTCCTATGAAGGTTCTTTATGACGAGGGTCACAACCAGACCTGGACGGTCGATCCCGGTCTTGCCGAAGAGCTCAGCCGGCGGACGAACGAGGCGCCGCGGTACTACTCGTATGCCCACCTGCCGGCTCTCGTGCGCAGCCGATTCGGCGGCACGGTCGTCCGCCTCACGGAGGGGCCGCTCACGCCCGAGCTGCTCTCTTCAGGCGACGTCCTGCTCCTCAATCATTGCTGCCTCGCGCGGCACAAGCACCTGGGGGTCGGGGGCGAGGCGATCTTCTCGGCCGCCGAGATCGCGGCGATCACGGCCGCTGTAGAAGCGGGATTGGGGCTCCTCGTATTAGGCGAGTTCGAGATCGATTCTTGGGGCTCGAACGTCAACGACGTGCTCGCACCCTTCGGGATGCGGTTCAGGAACGACGTCGCGACCGTCGCCACGGACCGGGTGCGCGGCACCTTGCGGCTGCCGATCTTCGAGACCACGGAGATCGCGGCCCACGCCGCCGCGGCCGGCGTACGCAAGGTCTCCTACGGCTCGGGCTGCACCCTGGAGATCCTCCCGGAGCGCGCGCGGGCGGTGGTCCAAAATGGCGAGGGGGAGGTGCTCCTGGCGGCGGCCGAGGTGGGCCGCGGCCGGGTGGTCGCGGTGGGTGACTCCGACCTCTTCGCCGAGCCCTTCCTCTCCTACAACGACAACCGTGCCCTCCTGGTCGGGCTCCTCTCCTGGCTCTCGGGCCGCGAAGCCGTCGCTCCCGCCGATGCCGTCGATCCCGCTGACGCCGCCCCGCCCGGAGAGAGCGCGGGGGAAACCGTGCACGACCTGGTGGCCCACGGCCTCTCCAAAGACCCCGGACCGGCGCCGGGGACGGTGGTCGACTTCTCCTACGACGAGCGGGCGGCGATGGTGCGGCTCCTGGCCGGTGCCGCTCTCCCCTCCCCGGAGGCCGACTTCGAGGCCTTCGCCCTGGAGGCGAAGCTCGCTTTCCACGAGCTGCCGAAGCGGATAAGGCGGGCCCTGGTCGAGTTCGCCCAGAAGGGCAACGTCGACGGCGCGCTTCTCCTCCGCGGCTTTCCGCGCGATCCGGTGGTCCCGCCGACCCCAGCGCGCTCGGGGGAGCGGGGGAGGAAGGCGACTTACGCGAGCGAGCTCTGGCTGTGCGCCGTGGCCTCGGCCCTGGGCGAGCCGGTCGGCTATCTCCAGGAGAAGCAGGGGAGCATCGTGCAGGACGTCTTCCCGACCCCGGGCAACGCCGACAAGCTGTCCTCGGAGAGCTCGTCCATCCTCCTCGACTTCCACACCGAGATCGCCTTCCACCCGTTCATGCCGGACTACGTGCTGCTCTACGGCCTGCGCCAGGATCCCGACCGGGAGGCGCGGACGATCTTCTCTTCCGTGCGGCGCTTCATCCACCTGCTCGACCCGGCCGACCGGGACACGCTGTTCGCCGACCTCTTCAGGAGCGGGGTGGACTACTCGTTCGGCAACACCGCCGAACGGCGGGGGCTGGGGCCGCTGGTCTCGGTGCTCTACGGCGACCGCCAGGACCCGTTCCTGCGCTACGACCTCGACCTCATGATGGGGCAGACGCCGGCCGCCCGGCGTGCCCTGGAAGTGGTGCGAGAGCTGGTCAACGACGTGCGGCGGGACGTGGCGATCGAGCCGGGAAGCCTCCTGGTCATCGACAACCGGCGGTCGGTGCACGCGCGGTCGAACTTCCGGGCCTACTACGACGGCCGCGACCGCTGGCTGCAGCGGATGGCGGTCGTGCGCGACCTGGACGCCTCGCTCGGCGACCGGCTGCACGGCAGCCGGGTCATCGCCACCGACTTCTCGGGCTATCTCGACGGGGAGGTGGGTTAAGCCATGCGCCCCGTCCACCTGGAGATCGCGGCCCGCGCCGCGGCCGATCCCGATGCGCCCGCCGTCGTCGCCCCCGAGGGGAGCCTCACCTACGGCGAGCTCGACTCCCGGGCCAGCCGGCTGGCCCACACCCTGCGCGTCCTCGGGGTCGGTCCGGAGGCGATCGTCGCCCTGCTTCTCCCGCGCACCCCCGAGACGGTGGTGGCCGCCCTCGCCGTGGCGAAGGCGGGGGGAGCCTACCTGCCGCTCGACCCGGCCTATCCGGAGGAGCGCCTGCTCGACTCGGTGACCGACGCCGGCACCCGGGTGCTGGTGACGACTCGGCCGCTCCTCGGCGACTTTCCGGCGCTCGAAGGCGCCTGCGGCGCCACCCTCCTCCTCGACGAGGACGGGGACCGGATCACCGCCGATTCGGCGCCCCTGGCGCCAGAAGCCGGGCTTGGGAACCTCGCCTACGTCATCTACACCTCGGGCTCGACCGGCCGGCCGAAGGGGGTCGAGATCGAGCACCGCGGGCTCGCCAACCTGGTCGCCTGGCACCGGCGGATCTACAACCCGGGGCCGGGAGACCGCACCACTCGCCTGGCCGGCGCCGGCTTCGACGCCGCGGTCTGGGAGATCTGGCCCTGCCTGGCGGCCGGCGCCTGCCTCTACCTGCCGCCGGAGGAGGTCCTCCTCGCCCCGGCGCGGCTCGTGGCCTGGCTGGCCGAGAACCGGATCACCCAGACCTTCCTGCCCACCCCGCTCGCCGAGGCCGTGCTCGAAGAGCCCTGGCCGGCGGGCTCCGTGCTGGAGGTGATGCTGACCGGCGGCGACCGCCTGCACCGCGGCCCGGGGCGGGACCACACCTTCGCCCTCGCCAACCACTACGGTCCGACCGAGGCCACCGTCTGCGCGACCTGGACGATCGTCGAGCCGGAGCGCTCGGACGCCCGCACCCCGCCCGCCATCGGGCTGCCGGTCGACGGCACGACCGTCCACCTCCTCGATCGCGATCTCCTGCCGGTCGAGGAGGAGGAGGCGGGCGAGTTGCTGCTCGGGGGCCCGAGCCTGGCGCGCGGCTACCGCCACCGGGCTGACCTCACCGCGGAGCGTTTCGTCCCCAACCCCTGGGGGGCTTCAGGCGAGCGGCTCTACCGGACCGGCGACCTCGCGCGGGAGCTGCCGGCGGGGGACCTCGACTTCATTGGCCGCATCGACCAGCAGGTCAAGATCCGCGGCTATCGCATCGAGCTCGGCGAGATCGAGACCGTGCTGCGTTCCCATCCGAGGGTGCTGGAGGGCGTCGTCCTGGCCCGCGAGGAGGGGGGGGAGCGCCGGTTGGTGGGCTATGTCGCGGCGCGGCCGGAGACGGCTCCAAGCGGTATCGGAGCCAGGGAGCTTCGGGCCTTCCTCGGGCGGGTGCTGCCGGAGCCCATGGTCCCCGCGGCCTGGGTCTTCCTCGCGGCCCTGCCGCTCACTCCCAACGGCAAGGTGGATCGCGCCGCCCTGGCCCGCATGGCTCCCCTGCTGGAAGCGGCGGGGGAGAGGGTCGCGCCGCGGAGCCCGGTCGAGGAGCGCCTGGCGGCGATCTTCGGCGAGGTCTTGGGAGTCGAACGAGTGGGTGCCCTGGACGACTTCTTCGCTCTCGGCGGCCACTCGCTGAAAGCCACCCAGGTGCTGTCGCGGGTGCGTGCCGCGCTCGGGGTCGAGCTGACGGTAAGGGATCTCTACGACCACCCGACCGTCGCCACCCTCGCCCGGCGGGCGGAGGCGGCGCGCCAGGCCGGCACCAGCGCGGTCGGCGAGATCCAGCCGGGGCCGCGGAGCGGTGAGATCCCGCTCTCCTACGCCCAGCAGGAGCTCTGGTTCATCGAGCGCTGGGTCCCCGGGACCCCGGCCTACAACACACCGATGGAGGTGGTGTTGACCGGGCCGCTCGACGCGGCGGCCCTCGGCCGCGCCCTGGCCGAAGTCGTGCGCCGGCACGAGGTGCTGCGCACGGTCTATCCGGACCTCTCCGGGCGGCCGGTGCAGCGCATCCTGCCCGCCGCTGCCGTCTCCAGGCTCCTCGGAGCGATCGACCTCGCGGGTCTGCCGGATGGGGGGGCTGTCGCCGCGGGCCTGGCGGCCGAGGAGGGGCGCCGGCCGTTCGACCTCGAACGGGGACCCGTGCTGCGGACCCTCCTACTCCGCCTGCGGCCCGCCGAGCACCGGCTGCTGCTTCTCCTCCATCACATCGTCTCCGACGACTGGACCCTCTCGCTCCTCCTCTCCGAGCTGGCCGCGCTCTACCGCGCCTTCGCCGCCGGCCAGCCCTCGCCCCTGCCGGAGCCGCGGCTCCAGTACGCCGACTTCGCCCTCTGGCAGCACGGGTTCCTCGCCGGCCCCGTCCGGGAAGAACTCCTCGGCTACTGGCGCGAGCGCCTGGCCTCGGCGCCCACGGTGCTCGAGCTGCCCGCCGACCGGCCGCGGCCGGCGGGGCTCTCCTTCGCCGGCAGCCGCCTGTCCGAAGCCCTGCCCGCCGGCCTGGTGGAGCGGCTCGGAGCGCTGGCCCGGGCGCAGGACGCCTCCCTGTTCATGGTCCTCCTCGCCGGCTGGAGTGCCCTCCTCGGACGCTACGCCGGCCAGGACGACCTCCTGGTCGGCGTGCCCAGCGCCAAC
This sequence comes from Acidobacteriota bacterium, assembly GCA_034666805.1. Lineage (GTDB taxonomy): Bacteria > Acidobacteriota > Thermoanaerobaculia > Multivoradales > UBA5704 > DASQPA01. The sequence continues at coordinate 2,618 of JAXDLD010000685.1, read as the reverse complement.
CGCAACCGGGTGGAGCTCGAGAGTCTGGCCGGGCTCTTCGTCCATACCCTGGTCCTGCGCGCCGAGTTCGCGGGAGAGCCGAGCGGCGCGGCGCTCGTCGCCCAGCTCCGCGAGGCGACCCTCGGGGCCTACGCGCACCAGGATCTTCCATTCCAGAAGCTGGTCGATGCTCTTCAGCCGGCTCGCGATCCCTCCCGGCACCCGCTGGTCCAGGTCTTCTTCGTCTTCGGCAACGCGCCCCGGCCACCGCGCGAGCTGGCCCCCGGAGTGGGCCTGGCGGTCCGCGAGGTGGAGGCCGGAGTGGCCAAGGTAGACCTCTCGCTCTATGTCCAGGAGGAGGAGCAGGGGGGGCTCGGCCTGCAATGGGAGTACCCCACGGCGCTCTTCGACCGGGCGACGGTCGAGCGTTTCCATGGCCACTTCCGCACTCTGTTGGAGGGGCTGGCCGCGGCGCCCGACACGCCGGTCTCCGCCCTGCCGCTCCTCGCTCCGGCGGAGCGCCGGCAGCTCGAGCTCTGGAACGCCGAGAGCGCCCGGAGGCCCGCTGCCGCAGGCCCGGACGAGACGCTGGCCGGTCTCTTCGCCGCTCAGGCCGCCCGCACCCCTCGCGCCACCGCGCTGGTGGTGGGACTGGAGCGGCTGACCTATGCCGACCTCGCGGCCCGGGCCGACCGTCTGGCCCGCCGGCTGGCGGCGCGGGGGGTGGGGCCGGAGGTCGGGGTGGCGCTCTTCCTGCCGCGCACGGCCGATTTGGTCGTTGCCATGCTGGCGACCCTCTCGGCCGGCGGCTTCTACGTGCCGCTCGACCCGGCCTACCCGGCGGAGCGGCTGGGCTTCCTGTTCGCCGACAGCGGCGCTCGCGTCCTGGTGACCGCGCAGGGCCTCGCGGAACGCGTCCCGGCCGGCGCCGCGGAGCGGCTGTACGTCGACCTCCCGGACTCGGCGGACGCTGGGGACGCGGCGAGCGTCGAGCCCCTGCCCGCCAACCTGGCCTACCTCATCTATACCTCGGGCTCGACCGGACGGCCCAAGGCGGTCGGGATCACCCATTGGAGCGCCGCTCTCCTCGTGCGCTGGGCGCAGGAGATGTTCTCGGCCGAGGAGCGGGCGGCGGTGCTGGCCGCGACCTCGATCGCCTTCGACCTCTCGGTATTCGAGATCTTCCTGCCGCTCGCCTCCGGCGGCACCGTGATCCTGGCCGACAACGTCCTCGCCCTGGCCGAGATGCCGGCGCGGGCGGAGGTGACGCTCGTCAACACGGTGCCTTCGGGCTTATCCGAGCTGCTCCGCCTGGGCGCCCTGCCACCCTCGGTGCGGACGGTCAACCTGGCGGGAGAGGCCCTCACCCGCTCGCTCGCCGACCAGGTCTACGCGCGGCCGGAGGTCGAGCGGCTCTACAACCTCTACGGCCCCTCCGAGGACACGACCTACTCGACCTACTCCCTGGTGGAACGGGAGTCGCGGCGGGCGCCCACCATCGGCCGGCCGATCGCCGGCACCTCGGCCCACGTGCTCGGGATGGGGCTCGAGCCGCTGCCGGTGGGAGTCCCCGGTGAGCTCCACCTGGGGGGGGCCGGCCTCGCCCGAGGCTACCTCGGCCGGCCGGAGCTGACCGCCGAGCGCTTCGTCCCCGACCCCTTCGCCGAGGCTCCCGGGGCGCGGCTCTATCGCACGGGCGACCTGGCGCGGCGCCGGTCCGCGGGCGAGCTCGACTTCCTCGGCCGGCTCGACCATCAGGTCAAGGTGCGCGGCTTCCGAATCGAGCTAGGGGAGATCGAGGCGGCTCTCGCGGCCTGCCCCGGGGTCGCCGCGGCGGCCGTGCTGGCGCGCCGCGACGACGGGAGAGCCCCCCGCCTGGTGGCCTACGTGGCTCCGGCCGAGCTCTCGGTGTCAACCCTCCGGAGCGCCCTGGCGGAGAGCCTGCCGGACTACATGGTCCCCGCCGCCTGGGTGTTCCTGGCGGCCCTGCCCCTCAACCCCAACGGCAAGGTCGACCGCCGCGCCCTCCCCGCCCCCGCGCCCGAACGCCCGGCGCTCGACTCGGCCTACGTGGCGCCGCGCGGCCGGGTGGAGGAGATCCTCACCGAGGTCTGGGCCGAGGTGCTGCGACTGCCGCGGGTGGGTATCGAGGACAACTTCTTCGCCTTGGGCGGCGACTCGATCCTCACAATTCAGGTCGTGGCGCGCTGCCGGGAGCGCGGAGTGGAGGTCGCGCCGCAGCAGATCTTCCGCCACCAGACGGTGGCCGCCCTCGCTGCGGCCGTCTCTACGGTCTCGACACCGCCTCCCCCCCTGGCCGCACGGGTCGTTCCGGAGGAGTATCCGCTCTCTCCGGCCCAGCAGGGCATGCTGATGGTGGTCCTGCTCTCGGCCAACCGCTCGGAGTACTACTTCGATCAGTACGTCGTCACCCTGACCGGCCGCCTCGACCCCGGCGCCTGGCGGGAGGCCTGGCGCCGGGTGGTCGCGCGGCACGAGGCGCTCCGCACCCGGTTCGTCTGGGAGGGTCGCGAGCGGCCGCTCCAGGTGGTGTGCCGGGAGGTCGATCTACCCTGGGAGGAGCTGGACTGGCAGGGCTTGCCGGAGCCGGAACGCGAGCGGCGGCTCGACGACCTCCT
>JAXDLD010000684.1:0-4400 GCA_034666805.1 Acidobacteriota bacterium | reverse complement strand
CGGGGAGCGGATCAAGGCGGTGCCCGGGGTCGCGGGGGTCACCTTCGCCAACTGGTTCGGCGGCATCTACCAGGACCCCAAGAACTTCTTCGCCCAGATGGCGATCGACGGGCCCTCCTATTTCAAGCTCTACCCCGAGCTCCTCCTCCCCGCGGGGCAGAGGGAGGCCTGGCTCGCCGATCGGACGGGCGCCATCGTCGGCAAGACCACCGCCGACCGCTTCCACTGGAAGGTCGGCGACCGCATCCCCATCCAGGCGACCTTCTACCGGAGGAAGGACGGCTCGCGCATCTGGGAGTTCGTCGTCGACGGCATCTACACCGCGACCAAGAAGGGGATGGACACCTCCGGCTTCTTCTTCCACTACGACTACTTGAAGGAGGCGAGCGCCAACCTCCAGGACCGGGTCGGCTGGTACATCATCAAAATCGCCGATCCCAAGAGCGCGCCCCAGATCGCGGAGCGGATCGACTCGCTCTTCGCCAACTCGCCGGCCGAGACCAAGACCTCGACCGAGCAGGCCTTCGCCCAGGGCTTCGCCAACCAGATCGGCGACATCGGGGCGATCACTACCGCCATCGTCACCGCGGTCTTCTTCACCATCCTCCTGGTGGCCGGCAACACCATGGCGCAGTCGGTGCGCGAGCGCACGAGCGAGCTGGCGGTCCTGAAAACCCTGGGCTTCACCAACGGCCAGGTGCTCCGCCTCGTGCTCGCCGAGTCGATCCTCCTGGCCGGCCTGGCCGGCGGGCTGGGCCTGGCTCTCGCCTGGACTGCGGTCACCTTAGGCGGCGACCCCACCCACCAGTTCCTGCCGATCTTCTTCATCCCGCCCCGGGACCTGGGCGTCGGGGCGGGCCTGGTCCTCTTTCTCGGCCTGGTCACCGGCGTCGTGCCGGCGGTCCAGGCCATGCGGCTGCGCATCGTCGACGCGCTACGGAGGGTATGAAGATGGGTCGATGGTTCTCACAGGCCGCGGCGATCACACTGGTCAACCTGCGCACTTTGAAGGAGCGCAAGGGGGCGGCCCTGGCGGCCGCCTTCGGCATCGCCGGGGTGGTGGCGGTGTTCGTCGCCGTCCTCTCGATCGGGGTCGGCTTCCGCCGCACCCTGGTCTCCTCGGGCTCGCCCGACACTGCCATGGTGATGCGGGCCGGGAGCGACAGCGAGATGGTCTCCGGCCTCCTCCACCAGGACACCCGGGTGATCGCCGACACTCCCGGCATCCTGCGCACGGCCCAGGGGCCGGCCGCCTCGGCCGAGCTGTTCGTCGTCGTCGACGTGCCGAAGCGCTCGACCGGCACCGCGGCCAACGTCCCCCTGCGCGGAGTGCAGCCCGCCGCCTTCGTCGTCCGCGACAAGGTGAAGATCGTTGCCGGGCGCCGTTTCGAGCCGGGGAAGAACGAGATCATCGTCGGCAAGGCCGCGCTCGAGCAGTTCGCCGGCCTCGACCTGGGCTCGACCCTGCGCTGGGGCGAGAACACCTGGACCGTGGTGGGCATCTTCACCGCCGACGGCGCGGTCTCCGAGTCGGAGCTCTGGTGCGACGCCTCCGTCCTCCAGCCGGCCTACCGGCGGGGCGACACCTTCCAGTCGGTCTACGCCAAGCTGACCTCGGCGGCGGCCTTCACCGCCTTCAAGGACACCCTGACGACCGATCCTCGGCTGGACGTCAAGGTGGTGCGCGAGGACGAGTACTTCGCCTCGCAGTCCCAGGCGCTGTCGGCGATTATCAACTTCCTCGGCACCCTGATCGCCGGCCTGATGGCGGTGGGCGCCACCTTCGGCGCCCTGAACACGATGTACACCGCCGTGGCCTCGCGCACGCGGGAGATCGCCACTCTCCGCGCCCTGGGGTTCGGCGCCGGCCCGGTCGTCGTCTCGATCCTCGTCGAGTCGCTCGCCCTGGCCCTGGCGGGCGGGGTGGTCGGCGCCGCCGCCGCCTACTTCGCGTTCAACGGCTACAAGGCCTCGACGATCAACTTCCAGAGCTTCAGCCAGGTCGCCTTCGCCTTCGCCGTCACCCCGCCGCTCCTGATCGGCGGCATCGCCATCGCGCTCCTGATGGGGTTGATCGGCGGGCTCTTCCCGGCCATCCGGGCGGCGCGCATGCCGGTCGTCACGGCTCTCCGCGAGCTTTGAGCCGCGGAGCGGAGATACAATCGGGGCGGACCGTGCTGTCGAGGCGGCATTCCGGTCCCAACGAGGCAGACATGGCACAGATCGAAGAGCTGACGGAAGAAGTTTCCACACCCGCCATCCCCGACACCGCCCGGCTGTCGCTCGACGGCAAGAGCTATGACCTGCCGGTCGTCGTCGGCTCGGAAGGCGAGGTGGGGATCGATATCACGCAGCTCCGGGCGCACAGCGGGGCGATCACCCTCGATCAGGGCTACGCCAACACCGGCGCCTGTGAGAGCGCGATCACCTTCATCGACGGCGAGAAGGGCATCCTGCGCTACCGCGGCTATCCGATCGAGGAGATCGCCGGCCGGGCGCAGTTCACGGAGATCTGCTACCTCCTGGTCTACGGCCACCTGCCCAACCCGGAGGAGCTGGCCGAGTTCCGGGTCCGGCTGACCCGGCACAGCCTGCTCCACGAGGATATGAAGAAGTTCTTCGAGAGCTACCCGCCGAACGCCCATCCCATGGCGATTCTGTCGTCCATGGTGGCCTCGCTCTCGACCTACTACACCGACTCGGGGGCGGGCGAGGACGTCGACCTGAACATCATCCGCCTCCTGGCCAAGGCGAAGACGATCGCCGCCTTCTCCTACAAGAAGAACATCGGCCAGCCGTTCATCTACCCGCAGAACGACCTCTCCTACTGCGCCAACTTCCTCTACATGATGTTCGCGGTGCCGTCCGAGCCCTACCAGGTCTCGCCGGTGCTCGAGCGGGCGCTCAACCTCCTCCTGATCCTCCACGCCGATCACGAGCAGAACTGCAGCACCTCGACCGTGCGCATGGTGGGGAGCAGCCAGGCCAACCTCTTCGCCTCGATCTCGGCCGGCATCTGCGCCCTTTGGGGGCCGCTCCACGGCGGCGCCAACCAGAAGGTCATCGAGATGCTGGAGCGCATCCAGGCGGACGGCGGCGACTATAGGAAGTACGTCGCCATGGCGAAGGACAAGAGCTCGGATTTCCGCCTCATGGGCTTCGGCCACCGGGTGTACAAGAACTTCGACCCGCGGGCGAAGATCCTCAAAACGACCTGCGACGAGATTTTGGCGGAGCTGGGGCAGAAGGATCCGCTCCTGGAGATCGCCAAACACCTGGAGGAGGTCGCCCTCTCGGACGACTTCTTCGTCGAGCGGAAGCTCTACCCGAACGTCGACTTCTACAGCGGCATCATCTACCGCGCCATGGGCATCCCCACCAACATGTTCACGGTCATGTTCGCCCTCGGCCGCCTGCCGGGCTGGATCGCGCACTGGAAGGAGATGCGCGAGGAGGCGAAGAACAAGATCAACCGGCCGCGGCAGATCTACACCGGGGAGACCCGGCGGGACTTCGTGCCGCTCGCGGAGCGGTAGGGAGCGGACATGCCCGACGAGAGAGAGGAGCGGGCTCCTCTCGACGGACGACGAGGGCGCGGCCTTCGTCCTCTATGGGCCTGCGCGCCGGAGTACAAGGACGAAGAGGAGAAGCTCGCGAAGTACGCCCCCGCCCGCCGGGCGTGCCGAGACGCGTTGCGCGAGTTGGAATGCCGAGTGGTAGCGGGTGCGGGTCCTCGTCGTTGAGACCCTGCGCCCTTTCCCGAAGGCCTGGGCCGCTGTAGTCGAGGCCCTGAGCCGTGCTGGCGCATGATCTCGTCCTGGCCCTCGATAGGGCCGAGCTGTCTCGGACGGTCGGCATCACCCCGGACCCTTCGCAGTCAGTGGTCCTGCGCAGTGAGGCCCACCGCATCCTCCTCAACTGCTCCCGAGAGGCGGCCGAGTTCCGCATCGGAAAGGAATCGCTCCTGCTTCTCCTCCCGGGACTTTTGACCAAAGCTGCTGCGACTCCGAACCGCACGAGTTCAGGATAGCCCTAGTCGCCAGCGACAGTCCACGCGCCAAAGCTCCCGACCCCCGATACTTCTCGCCGGATGTAGAGCCGTCCGTCGACGCCAACACCGGCCACGACGCCGTGTCCGTTCGCATCGGTGGCTGCGGCGGGATAAGCCGGGAACTGGTTCTGGAGATCGGTCCAACCAACGAACGACGAGTTGATCGCGCCTTGCCACGTCGCGCTCACGCCGTCATAGCCGTTTCGCGCGAACAGCATGATCTGGCCGCTCGTCCGTCGCATCGCCGTGATAGGGCCGATGCCACCGCTGCCTGTGTTACCGAGATCGATGGCGCCCGACCAGCCGCCCCCGACGAGCTGATACGCGGTCATCACGTCGGCGTAACCTG
>JAXDLD010000683.1:0-7258 GCA_034666805.1 Acidobacteriota bacterium | reverse complement strand
AGGGGAGCGGCAACCTCCGCGAGCGCCGCGCCGCCGTGCCGACCACGGTCTACGGCATGCACGGCTACTTGAACAGCACCCCCGAGATGCGCGGCATCTACATGGTCGTGGGAGCGGGGGTGCTGCCGGGCACGAGCTCGGCGGTCTCCTCGACCGAGGTGGCGGGCCGGGTGGCGGAGTGGCTGGGGATCGAGAAGCCGCGCCCCCTGCCCGTGCAGGCAAGCCCCGCTCCGCGCTAGGCTCGCGGTAAGATCCTTCCGCCGATCCGCCCTGGAGACCGAACTATGAAGACCGCGCGTCCGCTCTGCCTTCTCCTCCTCACCGCCCTCCCCGCTCTCGCCTGCCGCCCCGCGGCGGCGCCGCAGGGACCGCGCGCCGCCACCCCGGAGGCCCGGCCGCTCCCCACCGGGCTGCGGCTCGACCCGGCCGGGCGGTCCTTCGACGTCGGCAACATGCCGCTCGCCATCGCCACTCCTCCGGGGGATGCCGCCCGCGCGGTCGTCCTGCTCTCCGGCTGGCGGCAGCAGGGGCTCCAGGTGATCGACCTGGCGGCGGGCCGGGTGCTCCAGACCGTCGAGCAGCCCGCCGCCTTCCTCGGGCTCGCTTTCTCTCCGGACGGACATACTCTTTACGCCTCCGGCGGCAACGAGGACGCCGTTTTCCGCTACCGCTGGCAGGACGGGACGGTCACCCTGGCCGACCGGATCGCCCTCGCCTCCAGAGAGCCGAAGCCGGAGCCGAAGAAGCCGGGCACCCGCTTCCCGGCGGGCCTCGCCCTGTCGCCCGACGGGCGGACCCTCTACGTGGCCGAGAACCTGGGCGACTCCCTGGCCGTGGTCGACTTGGCGAGCGGGAAAGTGATCGAACGTCACCCCACCGAGCGCTTCCCTTACGCGGTCGTGACCGCCGCGGACGGCACCGTCTACGCCTCCGCCTGGGGCGGGACGACGGTCTCGGTCTTCACACCGGCGGCCTCTGGCGCCGGCGGTCACCTCACCGAAGCCGGCCGCATCGCCGTCGGCCGCCACCCCTCGGCGCTCCTCCTGAACCCCGCCGGTACCCGGCTCTTCGTGGCCTCGGCCTCGACCGACCGGGTGGCGGTGGTCGACACGGCGGCGCGCAGGGTGATGAAGGAGCTCCTCGATCCGCCGCCCGCCGGCCCGGCCGAGGGCTCCACCCCCAACGCCCTCGCCCTCTCGTCCGACGGCACCCGCCTCTACGTGGCCGAGGCCGACGCCAACGCCGTGGCCGTCTTCGACCTCGCCGCGGCGACGGCGGGAACGAGCACCGCGCATGGTGACGACCGCCTCGCCGGGCGCATCCCGGCCGGCTGGTATCCCACGGCCCTCCTGGCGCGCGGCAAGACCCTGGCCATCGTCAACGGCAAGGGGAAGGGGACCGGCCCCAACCCGGACGGTGCCGTGCCCGGTGTCCACAAGGCGCCGCCGCACGCCTACACCCTGGGGCAGCTCGACGGCACCGTCACCGTCGTCCCCGAGGTCCCGGCCGGCACCGCCTTGGCCGCCTTCACCCAGCGGGTCGTCCAGGCCGACCGCTGGGACCGGCCCCGGCAGCCGCGCAAGTACCCGCCGTTCGAGCATGTCGTCTACGTCATCAAGGAGAACCGCACCTACGACCAGGTCCTGGGCGACCTGCCGGGGGCGGATGGCGACCCGGGCCTGACCCTCTTCCCGCGCCCGGTCTCGCCCAACCACCACGCTTTGGCCGAGCGCTTCGGCCTCTTCGACCGCTTCTTCGTCAACGCCGAGGTGAGCACCCAGGGGCACTCCTGGTCGACCGCCTCCTACGTCACCGACTACGGCGAGAAGACCACCCCTTCCGGCTACTCGGACCGCCGGCCGGAGCTCGAAGAGGGGGAGACCGACGAGGCCGCCGGGGGCTACCTGTGGAACCTGGCCCTCGCCAAAGGGCTCTCGGTGCGCGACTACGGCGAGGCCACCTCGCCGGTCAAGAAAGGCGGCCAGACCACCTGGGTGGCCAACCGCCCCGGCCTCGGCCCCTTCGTCCACCCCGACTATCCGGGCTGGGATCTGGACATCCCGGACCAGCGCCGGGCCGACCTCTGGCTCGCCGACCTCGACGGCTTCGCGAGGAGCGGCAAGATGCCGGCTCTGGAGGTCGTCTGGCTGCCCTCGGACCACACCTCGGGCGCGACGCCGGGCAAGTTCACCCCGCGCGGCTCCATGGCCGACAACGACCTCGCCCTCGGGCGGATGATCGAAGGGCTCAGCAAGTCACCGTTCTTTCAGAGCACGCTCGTCCTCGTGCTGGAGGACGACGCCCAGAACGGCCCCGACCACGTCGACTCGCACCGCTCGGTCCTCCTCGTCATCTCGCCCTACAACCGGCCCGGGGCGGTCCACCGCTTCGTCAACACGACCGACGTGATGGAGACGATCGAGGAGGTCCTCGGCCTGCCGGCCCTCTCGCACTACGATCACTTCGGCCGCCCGCTCGCGGACGTCTTCACCGCCCAGCCCGACCTGCGCCCCTATGTGGCTTTGAAGCCGGACGTGCCGTTAGGCGAGAGGAACCCCGCCAAGGCGCCGGGAGCGGCCGCCTCCGTCCGCCTCGACCTCTCGGCCCCCGACCGCGCCAACGAGGCCGCCTTCAACCGCATCCTCTGGACCGCCCTCCGCGGCCCGGGCGTGCCGTACCCGAAACCGGGGCGGGTGTCAGTGCTGGAGCTCCAGCGGGGGAGATGAGGGAAGGTAGGGCAAGGGCGATCTCTTAGCCCGGCGATGAGGCTCGATGCCTATCGCTTCGGTCGCTTCCCATAGCGCGAGATGTCGTCGTGATGGATGACGTCGACGAAGAAGATCGTTCCCTTCTCGATACGGAAGACGATCCGATCGCCGCTGTTGATCCGGGCTTCCAGATAGTACTTTTCAGGCTGGATCGGTTTGATCCGCAGGCTGGAGGAAGAGAGTTGCTTGATGAGCGCGATGGCCGCCTGATCGCAGGCGACCTGCCGCTCAACACTCAGCTTGGCGTAGCTCTCCTTCCATGGCTCCGACCACTCCGCGGCAAGAAAGGTCTGCTTGCGAGCCATTTAACGGGAGAGAGACGGCTTTTTCTTGAGCTCATCAAGGAAGGTCTGCGCCTGTTCGGGAGTTTCGGTCCGCATCGAGCGTCCCCGGACGAAGTCCTCCTCGGCGCGGGCGATACGAGCCCGTACCTCTGGATGATGGAACCAGAGCTGGTCATTCGGCACCAGGGTCGCCGGGACGAGCTCGAAGGTCCCCTTGTCCGTACGCTCCAGGAGGATGAAGTCGCCGGCCTTCACACCGAGCGCCTCCCGGACCTCCTCCGGAAGCGTGGTACGCCCTTTCTGATCCAGGGTCAAAAAAGTCAAGCCAGCGCTCATGGAGGGAAAGTACCACTTTCCCTCCAGTAGAACAACGGCACTCACTCCTCCCGGAGCGCCACCACCGGGTCCACCCGCGTCGCCCGCCGCGCCGGGACGTAGGCGGCGAGGAGCGCGGCGGTCAGGAGGATGACCGGGATCATGAGGTAGGTCACCGGGTCGCTCGGGGCGATGCCGTAGAGCGCGGAGGCGAGGAAGCGGGAGAGGCCGAAGGCCACCGGCAGGCCGACGACGACCCCGGCCGCGGCCATGGCGAGCCCCTTGCCGACGACCATCGACAGCACGTCGCCACGGTCGGCCCCGAGGGCCATGCGGATGCCGATCTCGCGGGTCCGCTCCGAGACGGCGTAGGCGATGACCCCGGAGAGGCCGACCGCGGCGAGGGCCAGGGCCAGGGCCGCGAAGGCACCCAGGAGGAGGAGGCCGAAGCGGCGGGCGGCGACCGAGGCGGCGAGCCGCTGGGTGAGGGTCGAGACGTCGAAAATGGGCAGGTCGGCGTCGAGCGCGCGCACCTCGCGCCGCACGGCCGCGGTCAAGGCGGCGGGGTCGCCCTGGGTGCGGACGGCGAGGAAGCCGAAGGGGCTCGGCTGCTGGAGGAAGGGGAGGTAGAGCTCCGCCTTGGGAGCGGTCGCCAGGTCCTCTCGGTGGATGTCCGCCGTCACCCCGACGACCGTCACCCAGGGCTGGCTCGGCGGGCCGAAGCGGATCCGCTTGCCGACCGGGTCCTCGTCCCCCCAGAAGGAATGGGCGAGAGTCCGGTTGACGACCGCGACCGGCGGCGCCGGCTTGGCGTCGCGGGCGTCGAAGGCGCGACCGCGGAGGAGGCCGATGCCGAGCGTCTTGAAGTAGCCGGGAGAGACCGCCGAGAGCATCACCTCGGGCTGCTCACGGGGGTCCTTCGGCGGCCGGTTCTCGATCCTCAGGCCGCGCAGCATCCGCATCGCGCGGGCGAGCGGCAGCGAGTCGCCGAAGGCTGCCGACCGCACTCCGGGGAGGGCCTCGACACGGCGCGCGAGCTCGGAGAGGAAGGCGGTCTGGGCCGCGGGTTCGCCGTAGCCGCCGGAGGATGAGAGATCGAGCGCCATCGTCAGCACCCGCTCGGGGCGGAAGCCGGGGTCGACCGCCTGGAGCCGGGCGAAGCTGCGCAGCAGCAGCCCCGCTCCCACGAGGAGCACCGCGGCGAGAGCCACCTCGGCCGCGACCAGGAAGCCGCGCCCTTTCCCTAGGCCGCTCTTGGCCGTCGCCTGGAGCGGCTCGCGGAGGTCGACCCGCGCCGCGGAGAGGGCCGGGGCGAGGCCGAAGAGGAGGCTGGTGGCGAGGGAGAGGGCGACGGTGAAGAGGAGCACCGGGCCGTCCAGGCCGACCGCGACCTGCGGCAGGAGCACCCCGGCGAGGTCGCCTGGGGTCAGGGCGACCAGGAGCCGCGCCCCCCAGAGGGCGACCAGGAGGCCGGCGGCGCCGCCGGCTAGCCCCAAGACGGCGCTCTCGGTCAGCAGGTGGCGGACGAGTCGCCCCTGGCCGGCGCCCAGGGCGGCGCGGATGGCGATCTCCCGCCTTCGGGCGGCGGCGCGGGCGAGCAGCAGGTGGGCGACATTGGCGCAGGCGATCAAGAGCACGAAGCCGACCGCCCCGGCGAGGAGCAGGAGGGCCGGGCGGACCTTGCCCACCAGGTGCTCGTGGAGACCGGTGAGGCGGACCTCGCTGTCGATCGGGCGCATCCGGGGACCGCCTGGACCACCCGGACCGCCCCCCTGCGGACCGCCGGCCTGGATGCGGATCTGCATCCCGCCGGAGCCTCGCCCGGGGCCGGGCACGGGGCCGGCGGCCGGTCCCCCCTGCGGCAGGGGGGGCGCCGCGGCAGCCGCGGCGAGCGCCGCGGCCTCGGCGCGCTGGTGGATCGCCTGCAGCTCGCCGCGCGCTTGCTCCAGGGTGGTCCCGGGGCGCAGGCGGCCGACGACCCGGAGGATCGACATCTGCTGGCGTCCGCGCTCGCGGGCGGTGTCGAGCTGGAGCGGCACGAGGAGGTCGACCTCGGGATTGCCGGGGAAGACGAAGCGCCGCGGCAGCACCCCGACCAACGGATAGCTGCGGCCGTCGAGCTTCAGGAGCTGGCCGGCGGGCACGCTGGCGCCAGTGGCACCGAAGAGGCGCTTCCAGAGCCGCGCGGAGACGAGGACCGCCGGTGACCCGTTGAGCCTCCCCTCCTCGGGGCGGAAACCGCGGCCGGCGGCGGGCTCGATGCCGAGCATCGGCAGGAAGCCGGCCGAGACCCGGGCGCCGCGCAGCCGCTCGGGCTGGTCGCGCCCGGTGAGAGTGAAGCTCTGGCCGTCGTCGAAGGCCTCGACCGCGGCCAGGACCCGGCTCTGCTCCTGCCAGTCCAGGTAGTCGGCGCCGGACGCGATCTCGGCGTCGAAATCGCGGATGTAGTTGGTGGCCCAGACGAGGCTCCCCGGGTCGCGGTAGGGGAGCGGCCTGAGCAGCAGGGCCTCGACCAGGCTGAAGATGGCGCTGTTGGCGCCGATACCGAGCGCCAGGGTGAGGACGGCGGCGACGGCGAAGCCCGGGCGGGCGCGGAGCGTGCGCAGGGCGTAGTGGAGGTCTTTGAGGATCGCGCTCATCTGGATCTCCTCGTTTGAGATCCAGAACGCGCGCGAGAGGGGAAAGTTCCTACTGGATCTCGAACGGCACCTCGACCGTCTTGCCGCCCACAGTCAGAGAGAGCGTGTAAGGCCCCTTCTTGAGCGGCTTGTCCCCGGGGCACTTGAGGGTCGCCCCGAACTGGTTCTGGCAGACGCCGCCGCCGCAGACGGTGTAGCCGGCGCAGCCCTCGGTCCAGGGGTCGGGGCAACCGAGTTCGCCGACGACTTTCCCCGTCACCGCCTTGACCACCTGCGGATCGACCTCGACCGTGTAGGCGATCTCCGCCGTCTCGGGCTCGAAGCGGGGTGGCGCCGGGAGCGGCTCCGGGATCATGCAGCGCGCGATGCCGGTGGCGCTCCGGTCGCGCACGGCGGTCCCGACCCGGATCCGCAGGACTCCCGGCGGCAGGGCCGGAGCGGCGGAGGTGGCCGGAGCGGGAGCCGGGGCCGCGCTGGCGGTGGGGTTGGCGGGCGCCGGCGTCTTTCTCGTACCAGCACCAGTGCCGGTGCCGGCGCAGGCCGGGATCAGGAGCGCCAGGGTGGCCAGGCCGGCGAGAGCCGACCTCCTTCCAAGCTTCGGGGCTGCGGTCATCGTCATCTCCTAAGGCGCGGGCATCACCTGCCGGCCCGCGGCGCGCGATTGTATCGGATCTGGGCGAGCGAGGTCAGGAGGCCAGAGAGGAGCGAACCAGGGCAGCCCATAGGCGCCTATGGGGGGGCAGCCGCCCGTAGGCGCTGACGCACTACCGTTTTGCCGTACTTCAAGTCTGGAGCTCGTACTTTGCGCTGGAACGCCCTGTTCCGGCCCTGCACGTGCCCTACGGGATCTGGATCTCCGTGCTTCCCGTTTGGATGGCCTGCTTTTCATTTGGAATGCCCTGCTTCTGCTTTGGATCTCCGTGCTTCTGGTCTGGAACGCCCTGCTTCTGCTTTGGATTTCCGTGCTTCTGCTTTGGAACGCGGTGCTTCTGGTTTGGAATACCGTGCTTCGGGTTTGGAATGCCGTGTTTCTGATTTGGATCTCCCCATTTCTGCCCAAAAGCTCCTTCATCCAAATCCAAATCCCGCGCACCCAAGGTGCGAACCTACCCCGCCGCGAGCGTTTCCGCGACCGCCGCGCGGATATCCGCCAGGCAGTCTTCCATCCGGTCCTGGTGGGTGCGGAAGGAGACGACGCAGATGCGGAGCGCGAAGCGGTCGCCCAGCATCGTGCCGGTCAGCATGACCCGCT
>JAXDLD010000682.1:0-4674 GCA_034666805.1 Acidobacteriota bacterium | reverse complement strand
GTGGGTGTAGAGGCGGAGGCCGTCTTTCTCCTGGCGGACCGCGAGGGCGATCTTGGCGTGGGTCTTGAGGCCCACGACCCCGTAGGCGACGTGCGCGCCCACGTTCTCCAGGCGCTCGGCCCACTCGATGTTCGCCGCCTCGTCGAAGCGGGCCTTGATCTCGACCGTCACCGCCACCTGCTTCCTCGTCTCCGCCGCCCGGATCAGGGCGCGCATGATCGGCGAGTCGGCCGAGGTGCGGTAGAGGGTCTGCTTGATGGCGAGGACCGAGGCGTCGTCCGCCGCCGCCTCGATGAAGCGCTGGACGCTCGTGGTGAAGGACTCGTAGGGGTGGTGAACGAGGATGTCGCCGTTCGCGATGGCGCTGAAGATGTCCAGGTCTTCGGGATCGGTCGACTGCAGCCGCCGCGGGGTGACCGGGGTCCACGGCTTGTACTTGAGCGAGGGGAGCGGGACCGAGGTGAGCTGCATCAGGTCGCGGAGGCCGAGCGGCCCCTCGGCCTCGAAGAAGTCCTCGGGCCGGATCTCGAGCTGCTCGGCGAGCAGGTCGCGCATCCACTGCGGCATCCCCGCCTCCACCTCCAGCCGCACCACGGTGGCGAAGCGCCGCTCCCGGAGCTCCTCCTGGATCGCCTCCAGGAGGTCGTCCGCCTCCTCTTCGTTCCGGTGCACGTCGCTGTTGCGGGTCACCCTGAAGGGGTAGGACTCGACGATTTCCATCCCCGGGAAGAGCCGCTCCAGGTTGTGGGCGATCACCTCTTCCAATGGCACGAAGCGGAGAGCCCCCGAGGCCTGGAGCCAGCGCGGCAGGGAGGAGGGCGCCTTGACCCGGGCGAAGCGCACCTCGTCATCCCCCGGCTCGCGGACCGCCACGGCGAGCGACAGCGAGAGGTTCGAGATGAACGGAAAGGGGTGCGCCGGGTCGACCGCCAGGGGGGTCAGGATGGGGAAGAGGTTCTTCTCGAATTCGAGCGAGAGCTGGCGGCGCTCCCCCGCCTTCAAGTCGTCCCAGGAGAGGATCTCCAGGCCGTGCGCCTTCAAGGCCGGCAGGAGCTCCCGGTTGAGCAGCCGCCGTTCGCGGGCGAGGATAGGCCGCACCATGCGGTCGATCTCGGCCAGCTGCTGGCGCGGGGTCCGGTTGTCGGGCGGCAGCTCGCGGACGTTGCTCGCCAGCTGCTGCTTCAATCCTCCCACCCGCTTCATGAAGAACTCGTCGAGGTTGCTTTCGAAGATGGCGACGAACTTGAGCCGCTCCAAAAGCGGCGTCTCCGCCTCCTCCGCCTCGTAGAGCACCCGGGCGTTGAAGTCGAGCCACGAGATCTCGCGGTTCAAGAAGAGGGATTCCGGCTCGCGGATCTCCTCTGCCGGCTGGGGGACCGGCTGGGGACGGAAGGTTGGCTTGGGCTCGGACACGGGAATCTATTCTGACACAGGGCTACAATCGCTGGCATGAAGGCGACCCCGGTCGTGGTGCAACCCCTAACTCTCTTCGGCGACCCCGGCCACGACGCCGGCTGGCCGGAGGGCCCGATGTCAGCGGCGTCGACGGCATTGGCGGCGTTGACGACGTCGGAGGCCGCGCCGCGCCTCGCCGCCATCGACATCGGCTCGAACTCGATCCACATGATCGTCGTCGCCCCCGAGCCCAAGGGGGGCTACCGGGTGCTCGGTCGGGAGCGCGACATGGTGCGGCTGGGCAAGAGCGCGCTCTCGGGTGGGGCGCTCTCCGAGGCCGCCATGCGGGATGGCCTGGAAGCCCTGATCAAGATGACGACCCTGGCGGGCTTGAAGGGCGCCCGCCAGGTGGTGGCGGTGGCGACCAGCGCCGTGCGGGAGGCGGCCAACGGCGAGGAGTTCCTCGCCCGGGTCAAGGCGCAGACCGGCTTGGACGTCCAGCTCCTCTCCGGGGTCGACGAGGGGCTCTTGATCTACCGCGCGGTGCGCGAGGTGGTCGACCTCGGGCAGGGGCCCTCGGCGGTCGTCGACGTGGGCGGCGGCAGCACCGAGTGGGTCGCCACCCAGGAGGGGAAGATCGAGCGCGTCGTCTCGCTGCCCCTGGGCTCGCTCCGCTGCGCCGCCGGCCTCCGGGGCGATCCGCCCGGGCCGGGCGAGATCGAGCGCCTGCGCCGGAGCCTCCGGGAGGCCCTCGCGGCGGAGATCTCGCCGGGAGCGCGGCCGGTCTACCGGCTCGTCGCCACCTCGGGGACGGCGGTCTGCGTAGCGGATTTAGCCGACCTCTGGGCCGCCCGGGCGCGCAAGGGCGGCGGCGGGGCGCTCCGCGAGGTGCGGACCCGCGAGCTGTCGCAGGTCGCCGCCCGGCTCGCCGGGATGAAGCGGCGGGAGATCGCCGCTCTCCCCCCGGTCGGCGGCCCGCGCTCGGACTCGATCCTGGCCGGCGCCATCCTTTTAGAAGAGCTGGTCCTCCATGCCGGGGTCGACCGCTTCCAGGTCTGCGACCGGGCGCTCCGGGAAGGGCTGGTGCTCGCCGCCCTGGGCCAGCCCATCCCCCTGGCCCGCGACCCCGAGGACCTGCGGCGCCGGCAGGTGCTCCAGCTTGCCGAGCGGAGCGAGGGCGTCCTCGCCCACAATCTTCAGTCGGCGCGCCTGGCCGTCCGCCTCTTCGACTTGACCCTCTCGGTCCACGGCCTCGGGGCGCGCGAGCGGGAGTGGCTGGAGTACGCGGCTCTCCTCCACGACATCGGCTACTCCATCCACTACAACGGCCACCACAAGCACAGCTACTACCTGATCAACAACGCCACCCTGGACGCCTTCGACCCGCGCGAGATCGAGATCGTCGCCCACGTCGCCCGCTACCATCGGGGGAGCCGCCCCAAGCCCCACCGTCACCCGACGCTCGCGGCCCTCAAACCCTGGCAGCAGCGGGTGATCGTCAAGCTCGCCTGTCTCCTGCGGGTCGCCGATGCCCTGGACCGCACTCATGCCTCGCGGGTCGAGGAGGTCTACGCCTCGATCCGCCCCCACCGGGTCAAGCTCGAGGTGCTGTCGCGCTACGACGTCGGCCTGGAGCTCGCGGCCGCCCGCGAGCACGGCCGGCTGTTTGAGTCGACCTTCGGCAGGAGGCTCGCGGTTCGCCAGGGGCTTGAAGTCGCTACCCCGGACTGACGGGCTATCGCCTTTTTACACGTCACGTTGCAAGATCTACCCCTTTTCCAATTCTACCAAGATTCCCGCCAGCCGGAAGGTAAGTATTGGTGTCACATAGATTTAACAGCTCTCTCACACGGCGGTCACCCGCCCTTCTGTGGAAAACAGTAAATCGCCGCCTGTCAAGCGCTTCCTCCGCGCCGGTGGCGAGAAGCCAAGTCCATGCAAACAAAGAACTTGATTCCGGTTGCACAGTCTCTTGTTCAAACCGTGGAAAGCCCCTGCCGGCGGGCCTTCCAGCCCCTTCCTGGAGGGCTTTTCAGCAGAGATTTCCACAGGAGCTGTGGAAGACTCCATGCTACGCTTCTTTTACGATGACCCATGAACGCATTCTTCTCATCGAGGACGAGCCCGACATCGCGGAGGTGCTGCAGTACAACCTGGAAAAAGAAGGCTTCGCGGTCGAGACGGCGCGCCGGGGCGACAGCGGGCTCGCGGCGGTCCGCCGGGAGACGCCCGACCTCGTCCTCCTCGACCTCATGCTCCCGGGGATGGACGGACTGGAGCTCACCCGGCTCTTGAAGCGCGACGGCGGGACCGCCCGGGTCCCCATCGTCATGCTCACCGCCCGCAGCGAGGAGGTCGACCGCATCGTCGGCCTGGAGCTCGGCGCCGACGACTACATCAGCAAACCCTTCAGCCCCCGCGAGGTGGTGCTCCGGGTGAAGGCGGTCCTCCGCCGCCACCAGCCCGAGCCTGCCGAGGAGGAGGAGAGCGAGCCCGACCTCCTCTCCGTGGGGGGGATCCAGCTCGACGTCGCCGGCCACCAGCTCCGGATCGGCGGCGAGGAGATCCCTTTGACGGCGACCGAGTTCCGTCTGCTGCGCCTGCTCATCGAGCGCGCGGGCCGGGTGCAGACCCGGGGCCAGCTCCTGACCGACGTCTGGGGCTACGCCGAGGACATCGACAGCCGCACGGTCGACACCCACATCCGCCGGCTGCGCCGGAAGCTGGGGTCTGAGGCCGACCGCATCGAGACCGTCATCGGCGTCGGCTACCGCCTGAGGCCCTGAGCGGGTGCGCCTCGTCGGCTTCACGCCGAAGCTGCGCCTCGCCCCGCTCTGGCCGGCCCTCGCCGCCGTCCTCGCCGCCGCCGCGCTCCTCTGGGTGCTCCTCCCCGGCCTCTTCGAGGAGAGCGCCTCGCTCCAGCTCCTCGACACCCTGGAGATCCTCTCGCCGGTCTTCGCGAGCCGCATCGAATCCAGCCCGGCCAACTCGCAGGACCTGCAGGCCTGGGTGCGCGGCCTGGCCGGGGAGAGCAGCCTCCGTATCACCCTGATCGCCGCCGATGGCACGGTGCTCGCCGACAGCGCACGCACCGCCGCCCAGGTGCGGCGGATGGAGAACCACGCGACCCGCCCCGAGGTGCAGGCCGCCCTGGGGAGCGGCCATGGTTCCTCGGTGCGGCGGAGCGCCACGGTCGGCCGCACCTACGTCTATGCCGCCCGCACCCTGACCGTATCCGGCGGCCGGCTCTTCGTCCTCCGCCTCGCCCAGCCGCTCTCC
>JAXDLD010000681.1:0-8504 GCA_034666805.1 Acidobacteriota bacterium | reverse complement strand
CGGCGCTGAAGAACGCCATCCGCCGGGCGACGACGAGATGGGAGAGCCCTCCGAGGAGCGGCGCCAGGACGAGCACGGAGAGAATGCCGCGGACGAGGAAGGCGTACTGGAAGTCCGCCGGCAGGTGGCCGGCCCGGGCCTGCCCGGCGATCCAGGCGTAGAAGGTCTCCATCATCTTAGGAGAGCCTCGGGGAGGTCCGCGGTCAGCACCTCGGCGGGTGGGCCATCCCGCTCGACCGTCCGGTTCAAGAGGGTCACCCGGTCGGCGAGCCGGCGCACCTGGCCGAGGTCGTGGGAGACCATGAGCACAGTGAGCTGAGCTTCTCGTTTCAGCGAGAGGAGGGTCTCCTCCATCCGCCCGATCGCCCTCTCGTCGAGGCCGGCCGCGGGCTCGTCCAGGAGGAGGAGCTCCGGCAGCGGATCGATCGCGTTGGCGAGGAGGACCCGCCGGAGCTCGCCGCCCGAGAGGACCGAGAGCATGCGATCGCCGAGTCCACTCAGGCCGACCCGGGCGAGGAGCCCTTCGATCCTCTGGCGGGTGCCGCGCTCGACGCCGAAGCAGACCGGCCGCCGCTGGCGGGCGAGGGCGAGGAAGTCGGTCACCGTTACCGGGAGAGTGCGGTCGACCGCGAACGACTGCGGCAGGTAGCCGATCCGCCCCTTGCCTCGCCAGTGGGCGACGATCGAGCCAGTGAAGGCGGTCCGGCCGAGGATGCCTGCCAAGAGCGTGCTCTTGCCGGCCCCGTTCGGCCCCACGACGACGTGGATCGAGCCGCGGCGGACGGTCAAATCGACCCCGGAGAGGAGGACCTCCCGCCCGTGGCGGACCCCCAGGTCGCGGACCTCTAAGAGCGGCGGCTGCGGCGGCTCGGCCTCTTCCGCCATCAGGTTCCCTGGACCAGCGCCCGGACCATGGTGTCGACGTTCTTCTGCATCTCCTTTTCGAACTTGTCCGGCGTGTAGGCGCCCGAGGCGATGTGGCTGATGATGTAGACCTTGACCCCGGTCTCGTCCTTGAGCACCTTCAAGAGGGGCGCCGGGAAGCTCTCCTCGCTGAAAACCACCTGGATCTTCTCGCGTTTGAGGAGCTTCACCATGTCCTCGAGCTCCGTCGCCGAGGGGGTCAGGCCATGCGCCGGCTGCACCACTCCGGCGACCTCGATCCCGAACTCCTGGAGGAGATAGCCGTAGCCGTCGTGCACGGTCACCACCCGGGTGATTTTGGCCTCGGCGAGCTGGGTGGCGGCCTTCGCCTTGATCCGGCGCAGCCGCCGGGCGTAGTCGGCGGCGTTCTTCTGGAAGCCGGCGGCCAGGTCCGGGCGGAGCTTGGCGAGCGCCTTCTCGATCGCGTAGGTCTGCTGGATGGCGTTGGTGAACGAGATGAAGGTGTGCGAGTTGACGGCATTCCCATGGACCGTTCGGATCTGCGGGGTCTCCGCGTTGGGCCGGATGATGACGATCCTCTTGTTCCCCGAGGCCTTGATCATGGGGAAGATGAAGTCGTCGTGGCCGATGCCGTTGACGACGATGGCGTCCAGATCGGCGAGCTTCTTGATGTCCTCGGGCCGCGGCTGGTAGTCGCCGGCGTCGATCTCGCCCGGCAGGATGTTGCGGACCTCGATCCCTGGCAGGCTGCCGACGACGTTCGCCGTCCAGGAGTAGTAGGGGTGGAGCGTCACCCCGATCCTGAGCTTCGCCGGGGCCGGAGCCGCCGCGAGGGCTGCCGCCGGAAGGAGCCAGAGGCCCAGGGCGAGGCTCGTCAGCCATTTCGTCATTCTCGACATCGACATCTCCTTCGAGATCACTGCGCTGGAGCTGGGGAAGAGGAGCCGGAGAGGAGCTGGGTCCAGCCGTCCGCCTCGGGGAGGCCGACCAGGGCGTCGGGGAGCTTCGCTCCGTCGCCGTGCAGCCACACCGAGACGTGGAGGACGTCGCCGTTCCCTAGCCGGTGGTGCTCCTCGTCGCTCGGAGCCCGGTCGGCGGGCGCTCCGGGGGTGGGTTCCTGGACGAGGATCAGGAAGGCCGGCTGATTTGGAGCGACAGGGCGCCCCAGGTAGTCGACCAGGATCCCCTCGTGATGGAAGGTCCAGGTGTACGACTCGCGGACGATGGGATCGGCGGCGAAGGGCGGGATGCCCTGCTCCGCGAGCACGGCTGGCGTCGGCCAGGCGCCGGTCGTCCCGCGGAGGTTCTCGATCTCCAGGAGCCCCTCGTGCAACTCGCGGAACATCCGCTGGTCGCGGGGGTTGAGGTCCCGGAAGAGCCTCTGGAAGGAGACCAGGCCTGGCGGGGCGGCGGCGCCCGCCCGCGGCGCCGCCGTGTTGGCGAGGTAGACCCAGGTGACGAGGAGGACCACGGCCGCCATGCGCAGCACGTTGGCCGCCTCGCGGCGGGCGGAGGGGGGCTGGATCTCCATTCTTGGAAGTACGGTGCCACGCCGCCCGAAGCCTGGCGTGCGCTCCCTTGCGGGCGATCGTACACCACCCCTCCCTGGGTGATCTGCACGGGTGAGCGCCCTTCATCCAGCGGGAGATCGACTCCGTATCCCCTGATGAGAGCGGTTGCACGCCAACCGACAAACTCGAAAAACGGCCAACTCCAGAAGGGATACTCCAATGTCAAAGCCTGATTCCGAGCTCGCAGAACAGAAACCCGGTGTCACCGACCGCCGCCGCTTCATGACCCATGTCGGCCTCACGACCCTAGGGGTGCTCGGCGCCTCGAAGCTGGTCTCGGCGGGGCCGCTGACCATCGACTCGGACGCGGAGGCGGATGCCAAGGCGGCGACGGCGACCGACATCAACGTCCTCAACTTCGCCTTGAACCTGGAGTACCTGGAAGCCGAGTACTACCTGCGGGGCGCCTACGGCCGCGGGCTGTCCAGCTCGGACCGGACGGGCACCGGCACCCAGGGCAGCGTGACCGGCGGCTCGGCCGTCCCCTTCCAGAACCTGGAATTCCGCGATTTCATGCAGGAGATCGCGAGGGACGAGGAGGCGCACGTCCGGTTCATCCGGGCCGCTCTCGGCTCGCAGGCCGTCGCCGAGCCCACGATCGACCTCCAGCAGAGCTTTACGACCGCCGCCCGCGCGGCCGGGCTGATCGGCGCCACGCAGAGCTTCAATCCGTTCGCCAACGAGATCAACTTCCTCTTGGGCGCCTTCATCTTCGAGGACGTGGGCGTCACCGCCTACAAGGGCGCCGCGCCGCTCTTGACCGACAAGACGATCCTCTCGGCGGCGGCCGGCATCCTCGCCGTCGAGGCCTACCACGCGGGCGAGATCCGCACCCTCCTGTATCAACTCGGCCAGTTCACCGCCACCAAGGCGATCTCCGACCTGCGCGACGCGGCCGACGGGCCGGTGGGCGACAACGATCAGCCCATCCGTCTCCAGGCGCACGCCAACATCGTCCCGACCGACGCCAACGGCATCGCCTTCGGCCGCACGACCGACCAGGTGCTGAACATCGTCTACTTGGGTGGCGCCGCCGCGAACTTCGGGTTCTTCCCCAATCGGCTGAACGGAGCGATCCGCTGAGGTAAGGCTTCAAAGCAACGAATGGATGGCGCCGGCGAATTGCCGCCGGCGCCCATTCGCGAGAGAATCGCCGGCCTGGGACGAAAACCGGCAGACCTCGCCCGCTTCGATGCCCTCGGTCCCCATGGGGAGGGCCGCTCGTTCGTCTTCCAGGGGCTCGAAAGTGTCGTCGAGGCGTGGGCTCTGGCGGATGTCCTCCCCGCGCTCCAGGGGGTCGAGGCAGCCGTCGCCCTAGGCCTGCACGCGGCCGGGTTCCTGGCCTACGAGGCGGCGCCCGCGTTCGATTCCGCGCTCGTCGTCCGGGAACCGGACGGCACCCTCCCGCTCCTGCGCTTCGCCATCTTCCGGGAGCGGACCTTAGGCTGTCCCCCGTCCGTCGAGGAGGCGGAGGGCGAGTTTTCGCTCGGCGCTTGGAGTCCTTCCGTCAGCGAGCAGCGCTACGCCGAGGCGATCCATCGCATCCGGGAGTGGATCGCCGCGGGGGACACCTACCAGGTCAATCACACCTTTCGTCTGCGGGCACCCTTCACCGGGGATATCGGGGGCGAGGCGGCGCTCTACGCCCGGCTCGTCCTCGCCCAGCGGGCGGCGTACTCGGCGCACCTGCGCTGCGACGACTTTTCCATCCTCTCCATCTCGCCCGAGCTGTTCTTCCGATGGGTAGGCGACGCGCTCACCCTGCGGCCGATGAAGGGCACCCGACCCCGGGGACGCTGGCCGGCGGAGGACGACGCTCTCGCCGCCGAGCTTCTGGAATCGGCCAAGGACCGGGCGGAGAACGTCATGATCGTCGATCTGCTGCGGAGCGACGCCGGCCGGGTGGCGCTCCCCGGGAGCGTCGAAGTGCCGCGGCTCTTCGAGGTCGAGCGCTACGAGACGGTGCACCAGATGACCTCGACGGTAGAGGCCCGGACCCGGCCCGGCACCCGGCTCTCGGACCTCTTCCGCGCGCTTTTCCCTTCCGGCTCGATCACCGGGGCGCCCAAGGTCCGTACGTCGCACCTCATCGCGGAGCTGGAGGACTCGCCCCGCGGCGTCTACACCGGGGCCGTCGGCTTCGTCTCGCCCGGCGAGGCGGTGTGGAACGTCGCCATCCGCACCCTGGTGATCGACCGGCGGACGGGGACGGCGGAGCTGGGGGTCGGGAGCGGCATCACCTACGACTCGGACGCCAAAGCCGAGTACCGCGAGTGCCTGGCGAAGGCCGAGTTTGCCCGCCGCGCGCCCAACGACTTCCACCTGCTGGAGACCCTCCTCTGGGAGCCGGACGGCGGCCTCTTCCTCCTCGGCCCGCACCTCGACCGCCTGGGGGAATCCGCCCGCTACTTCGGCTTTCCGTTCGATCGGGAGGAGATCGCGCGGCGGCTCGCGGAGGGGGTGTCCCCGGGCGCTACACCCTTGCGGGTCCGGCTACTTTTGGCGCGCGACGGCGGCGTGTCTGTCGAAGTCTCTCCGCTCCCGGTGTCCGAAGAGCCCGTCCGGGTCGCCCTCGCCGGCGAGCCGGTGGACAGCCGGGAACCGTTGCTCTACCACAAGACCACCCGACGGGAGGTCTACGAGCGGCGGGCGGCCGAGCGCCCGGATTGCGGCGACGTGCTGCTGGTCAACGAGCGCGGCGAGGTCACCGAATCGACGATCGCCAACCTCGTGGTGGAGATCGGGGGCGAGCGCTTGACGCCGCCGCTCGCCTGCGGCCTCCTTCCCGGTGTCTTCCGCGCCGAGCTGCTCCGGCGGGGGGAGATCCGCGAGCGGGTGCTGACGCCTGCCGATCTGCGGCGCGCGGAGGCGATCTGGTTGGTGAGCTCGGTGCGGCGGTGGCGGCGGGCGGTGCTGGCCGACTGAGACGGATCGAGCTTAGAGCGCGCTCCGGCGGGCGCGGAGGAGCCAGGCGTTGGCCCAGGCGTAGTCCGGATGCTCGGGGAGAGGAGTCGAGCCCTGGGCGCGGTCGAACCGGCGATGGAGGTCGAGGCGGAGGGCATCGACCTCGGCCCAGGGCACCTCGCCGCGCCGGATGGAGAGGAGGAGGGCGCGCTGCTCTTCCGGCACCGCCAAGGGGATCTCCCCCTCCTCCATGCCCGCGATCCCGGCGTAGAGCAGCCGGATCAGGTGCATCGCATGCTTCCACTTGAGGGCGCCCTTCGTCCGCAGGTCCTGCTCCAGCTTCTTGAACTGGGACAGCACGTAGCCGTTGTAGGTCTGATAGATCATCCTGGAGAGGAGACGCTGGCGGTTGGCGAGGAGCTCGTCAACCAGGGGCGTGCTCGTCTCGACGAGCGGGCTGTAGAGGCATTCGATGACGTTGGGGTTGGCCTTGAGGGCCATGGTGAGGAACTTCTGGACCTCCCAGTAGGTCTCCTGCGCCGCCGAGTCCTCGAGCTGCTCCGGCACCCCGTAGATCGACCAGTGGAGGTCGGCCAGCGGCAGGTAGAAGCCGCGGCGGTCGACGTCCGATCCCTCATGGGACAGGCCGTAGGCCTGTGAGCCGACGACGCAGCGGAAGACGATGTGCTGCCAGAGCTCGGCCGCCGGCCTTGCCGCCTCGGCGAAATCCTCGCGCTGGGCGTGCTTGCGGACGCTCAAGGCGCGGCGGGCGAGCGAGACTTCCTGGCCGGAGGGCAGCCGCACGCGATAGGAGTGCGTGCCGTCCGCCGGCGCCTTGACGACCACGCCCACCGCGCCCGCGGGGCAGAGGAGGTTGCCGCGGGAGTCGCGGACCTCGACCGCGCTGACGACCTGGGTGCCCACCGGCAGGATGAGATGGGGTCGAAGCTCGTCGCGCTCGGTCATGTCAGGAGGTCCCTGGCGGTGACGACCCGCGGCTCCCGGCCGTCGGGCAGTCCAGGAAAATCATTATGCAATCCAGCATAATGCTGAGCCGCATAATGTGTCCATGCTGGCGACCCGCTCAGCGTCACGTCACAGTCCTGGGGAGGATGGCCATGTGGGGCCGCCCCAAAGGCGTAGGGATGTCTCTCAAGTCTGGAGGACCCTATCCTAAGTCCTGAGACGCGTCTTCCAGGTTTGGCGACCCGCACCTCCAACTTGGGAGACTCCGCCTCTAAAGTTTGCAGACCCTTCTCTAAGGTTTGCAGACCGGCATCTCAGTTTTGCAGACCCGGCTCTGATCTTTGCAGACCCGCCTCTGAGATTTGAAGCTCCATGCTTCGGATCTGGAGTGCCCCATCTCGGGTTTTGGTCCTCTCTATTCCTAACTTGGAAGGCCGTGTTTCGGATTTGGCAGTGCCTACTTCTTCGTCGGATCTCCGCAGCTCGAGAGTTGCGCAACGAGGTGCAGACCTTACCTGACCGAGCTTGCCAGCCCGATCATCTGGTACGCCACCCAGAAGCCTCCAGCGGATGCGGTCTGCTTCGGGGGCTCTCAGATCAGCTCTCCTCAGGGGAAGCGCATCTCCTCGAAGCCGCTGCCGCGATGCGCCTCCCTCACGTCCACTCGACGGAAGGGTTAGACCCGCTCATGGCCAGAGGGTAATTGACCGCTGCGCACGTGCGCCAGGATGGCTGGCATGAGCGCGAACAGCAGGAGCATGACGAGGTAGACCGAGCCAGACACGGGATCGCGACTCGCGATGTACTGCGCGACCGACCGGCCTTGAAGCGCAGCAGCCAGGAGCAACTCGGCAAGCACGGACATGGCCAGAGCTGCGAACCCAACTTGCAGTCGGACCGAGAGACTCGCGGGAAGATCGAACCGCCGCACCACGTGGCGAGCAGCCAAGACGATGGCCAAGAACATAATGGGCATTTCCAGAAGCTCGGCGTACCTTTCTCCCAGTCGAGGGGCGAGAAACGGCACGCGAATGGAGCCCAAGGCAAAGCCAGTGCCTAAGACGAGGACAAAGTACAGAACGGCAGGCTTGAAGCTACGCATTGGCATCGCTCGATCGGCGCTCGGCCATGATTGTAAGCCCAACAGCTCTTCGGCCTCTTCGAGCAAGCGGTCTGCCTCGCCGGAGTAGGCCGGGGTCAGTGCCGTGCCGCCGACGAACGACTCGCGCCGTTGCGCCATGCGACCGATCGTGCTATTTTCCTCCCGTGAGCAAGGGAGAGCAGACGCGGCAGGAGATCGTCGACCGGGCGCTCGCCCTGTCGGGGGAGGTCGGGCTCGAGGGGCTGTCGCTCGGCGTCCTCGCGGCGGGCATGAACCTCTCGAAGAGCGGCCTCTTCGCCCACTTCAAGTCGAAGGAGGCGCTGCAGCTCGAGGTGCTGGAGCGGGCGATCGACAACTTCATCGAGGAGGTCGTGCTGCCGGCGCTCAAGGTGCCCCGCGGCGAGCCGCGGGTGCGGCGGCTCTTCGACCTTCACCTCCAGTGGATCCGCGGCCACGGCGGCCGGGGGAGCTGCTTCTTCATGGCCCTCACCCATGAGTACGACGACCGGCCCGGCGCCATCCGCGACCGGCTCGTCCAGTCGCAGCGCGACTGGTACGACACCCTCGCCCGGGCGGCCCGCACCGCCGTCGAGGAAGGGCACTTCCGCGACGACCTGGACCTCGATCAGTTCGCCTACGAGGTCGTCGGCATCGGCATGGTCTACCAGCAGGTCGCGAAGCTGCTCGAAAATCCGCGCGCCGAGGAGCGGGCGCGGAGCGCCTTCGAGACCCTCGTCGCCCGCAGCCATACCTGAAAGCCAAGGCCCACCTTCGAAGAGGAGATCCCATGCAGCCTTACGAGCAGAAAAGCACGACCGATCGTATGCGTCCCATCCCGGTGCCGCCCTGGCTGCGGGCGGGGATGAAGGTGGGGAGCACACTCGCCCCGGGCGCCACTGCGCGGCTGGCCCAGAGGCTGTTCTTCACCCCGCCCCGGGCGCGGGTCCGGGACGAGGAGCGCGCCGTCCTCTCGCGGGGCGAGGTCTTCACCCTCACGGCCGGCGGGGAGCGGGTCGTCGGCCGGGCCTGGGGCGAGGGTCCCACGGTGCTCCTCGCCCATGGCTGGGGCGGGCACT
>JAXDLD010000680.1:0-6612 GCA_034666805.1 Acidobacteriota bacterium | reverse complement strand
AGCCGGCCGGGGCGAAAGCTTCGGTGAAGCGCGAGAGCGTCGCGCCGCGCACCGGCTCGGCGCCGCTGAACGCCACCCGCCAGGAGGAGAGGTCGAGCCCCTCCCGCTCCGCCGGACCGACCCGACGGACGCACAGGTCATAGGCGAAGTTGGGGCCGCCGCTCGTCGTCGCCCGGTAGCGGGATATCGCCCGGAGCCAGCGGGCCGGGCGCTGGAGAAAGGCCTGGGGAGACAGGAGGACGGCCGAGCCGCCGACGTAGAACGGCTGGAGCACGTTCCCGATGAGCCCCATGTCGTGGTAGAGGGGGAGCCAGCCCACGACCACCGACTCCGCGGTCTGTCCGAACGCCGACCGGATCATCTCCTGGTTGGCGAGGAGGTTCGCGTGGCTCACCAGGACGCCCTTGGGCGTCGCCGTCGAGCCCGACGTGTACTGCAGGAGAGCGAGGCCGTCCGCCGCGATCCCCGGGTCTCGCCAGAGCGCCGCCAGCTCCTCGTCGAGCCGGTCGGTCGCCACCCATTGCGCGGTCGCCAGGGCGGGGATCCGCTCGCCCACGGCGCCCGGGTCTACGGCCGGGAGGGCGGAGCTGGTGAGGACCACCCGTGGACGGGCGTCGCCGGCGATGGCGGCCAGGCGCGGCTGTTCCCGGTTGTTCTTGGGAGGGTAGGCCGGGACCGCGATGGCGCCGGCGTAGAGACAGCCGAAGAAGGCAGCGACGAAGTCGAGCCCGGGCGGATAGAGGAGGAGGGCCGGTTCGCCGGCCGCGCCAAGCTCCTGGAGCCGGGCGCCGATCGCGCGCGCCCGCCGGTCGAGCCCGGCGTAGGACAGCCGCTCGCCCTCGATCTCGCCGTCGGAAAGGAAGATGTAGGCCGTCTTCTCTGTCCATTCGGCAGATCTTTCTTGAACGACGTCGATTAAATTTCGATAGAGCATGGAGCGACCAGATTAAAAATCCAGGGCAAAGAGAGAGTGCGCGGAAACGGTCGTTCCGGGACGCCGAGCGTTAACTTAAGTCAACAACGCTTAGCTCATGAGACGAAGCGTTCGTCCTAGGTGTACTGGTTCTCTTGGAACATGATGGCTGCTCCACCATCATGCACACCCCGGAGACCGCGCCGCCGGTTGCGCCCGGCGGCGGTCAGGCCCGGTCCAGCGGCAGCCGTCCGCGGAGGGCACGAGGCCACCGGCGCGGACGGGTCTTTCGGCACCGGGGAGGCCGCGCCGCATCGCGAGGATCTGGAGCGAGGTGATCTCTTGGGTGAAGCCGTGCATGAACTGCATGGGGTTGAAGGACTCACCCGACGGTCGGACAACGGAAGGCGAAAGGGTTGCTCCCCCGGGAACGGCCCCGCCACCCGCCTCGGACGGCAGGACATTCTGGGAAAACCAGGGACCGAAGTCCTTCCGCGCCTCGAAGAAAGCTTCAGGCTGGAAGAGCGGCTCGTCCCCCGCGCTCAGGCCGGCGACCAGGCGGACAAAGGCTTCGTTCGACCTCTTTCGGTGTGGACGATCTTCCTCGCGTGCCAGTAGTAGGACTGCTCGTCCTGCTGCACGTCGTAAAAGGCGACGAGGAATTGGTAAAACCGGCCGAACTCGCGGCGGTAGCGGTCTTCGAATTCGGTGAAGCACTCCTCCTCGGTCAATCCCGGGGTGCCCTCCAGAAGGGTGAGCATCGAGCGTGCGGCGAGGAGCGCGGAGTAGGTGCCCAGGTGGACGCCCGAGGAGAAGACCGGATCGACGAAGCAGGCCGCGTCTCCCACGAGGACCATGCCGGGCTTCCAGAAGCGGTTGGTACAGTAGGAGTAGTCGCTGCGGATGCGGAGCGCGCCGTAGGGACCTTCCGTGATACGCCGAGCCCCCGCGAGGTAATCCGCGATGATGTCGCACCGCCCGATATAACCCCGGAGAGCCTGCTCCTCCCCTCGGCGGATCTCCTCCGCCGCTTCGCGCCCGACGACGGCGCCGACGCTGGTCAGGGAATCGGAGAGCGGTATGTACCAGAACCAGCCCTCCCGAAAGGCCGCGGAGAGGATGTTGCCCTGGTTCGGCGCCGGCAGGCGTTTGCCGCCCTCGAAATAGCCGTAGAGCGCGACGTTACGGAAGAACTCCGAATAGATGCGCTCGCCTACCGTCCGCCAGATCTGGCTCCGGTTGCCCGAGGCGTCGGCGACGAAGCGCGCACGCGCCGTCTGCTCGCGCCCGGCGTCATCGGTGTAAGTGATGCCCGTGACCCTCCCCTCCTCGACGAGCACCGATCGCACATGGTGCTTTTCCCGCACGTCGACACCCAGGGCGCGGGAGCGATCGAGGAGGATCTGGTCGAACTTCGCGCGCTCGACCTGGTAGGCGTAGCCGAAGGGGTCCTCCGGCCGCTTGCTGAAACGGAAGGTCCAGGGCTCCGGGTTGGTGCCCCAGCGGAAGGTGCCGCCGTTCTTCTTCGGAAAGCCCTGACGCTCGATCTCGTCGAAGACCCCCAGGAGACGGCAGATCCCGTGCACCGTAGCTGGCAGGAGCGATTCGCCGATCTGGTGGCGGGGAAAGGACTCGTGCTCGAGGAGCAACACTTGGTGGCCCGCCATGGCGAGGAACGAGCCGAGGGTCGAGCCCGTGGGGCCGCCGCCGATGACGATGACGTCGTAGTGATCGCTGGACATGAAGGCTCCCATGGAAATGCGGCCGCGACGAGTTTCTAAGGATAGACCGCCGGAATGGGTGGGATACCGGCCAGTCTCGCTCGCAGGAGCTCCGCCAGGTCCCCCACTGCGGGTTCGACGAGGAGGCCGCTGTGGGTGGCGGAGAACCGCACGATGTCGAGACCGGAGGAGGCGAAGGGGCTCCAGCCGAGGGCGTCGTCCCGGCCGTCTCTTCGCTCGGCGCGGACGAGGAGGACCCGACCGGCGTAGGCCTCCGGCCGGTAGGCGCGCACCGCGGCCACCTCGGCTTCGCTGGCACGGAGGAGCGCCCTCGCCTGCTCCTCGCCCAGGCCCTCGGGCAGCGCTCCCGCCTCGCGCGCCGCGGCGAAGACGACGGCGAACCGCTCCTCCTCGGAGAAGGAACGGAGGGTCTCCGCGGTAATCGGGAGCGGCTGGCCGGAAGCCCCCACCAGGTCCGCGGCGAGGGCGGCCAGGATCTCCGTCGAATCGAGCTGGGGCGTCCCCGGGTCGGGGGCGTGGCTGTCGAGGAGGGCGAGGAGCTCGACGGTCCTCCCCCGTCGCTGCAGCTGCTGCGCTACCTCCCAGGCGAGGACGCCGCCGAGCGACCAGCCGCCGAGCGCATAGGTACCTTCCGGTTGGGCTTCGAGGAGCGCCTCGACGAAGACGCGGGCCCGTTCCTCGACCGTGGGGAGGTCTCCCGAGGCCGGGAGAGGAGGCGCCGCCAGACCGTAGACCGGACGATCGGCACCGAGCTCGCGGGCGAGGTCGAGATAGCAGAAGACCTCTCCGCCCGAGGGGTGGACGAGGAAGAGCGGCCGGCCGTGCCCCGCCTCGCCCTCTGGGACGAGGGGGACGACAGGGGAGCGGCCCGGGCGAACGGAGGAGCGAGAGGTCGGTGCGGCTGGGGAGGGACGGAGATACCCCAGCCCCTCGGCCGTCCGCCAGGTCGCCTCGCCCAGGAAGTCCTCGTCGAGATTCTCCTTCCAGCTGTCGGCGACCGTGGCGTCGATCGCCTTGTGCTCGTGGAACTTGACGTCGCCCAGCATCTTCGAGAGGGCGTGGACGCCGTCGGTCATCCGCCGACTCCCGTCCTTGTAGGGGTCGAGCATGGCGGGATGGAAGTTGAGGCCGAGGAGGACGCAGACCCGGCGCATCTCGGGTTCCGGATCGCGCACGAGGTCCTCGAAGCGCACCCGCACCTGGCGCTCGGCTGGCACGGCGGCGAGGTGCTCCAGGATGCGGCGCTGGGAAGCCAGCCAGACGAGCTCCGCCAGGGCGCGACGAGGATAGGAATGGGGCTCGCGGAAGAAGAGCTGGTCGAACTTCCCTTGGACGAAGGAGCGAATCATCCCGTGCGGGTGACGCAGGAGGTGGAGGTAGAGCGGTTGCTCAAAATCCTCCTCGGCACGGGCGAGGACGTTCGGATCGAGAGCGTAGGAGGGGGTCTTGTCGACCAGCTGCCGGTCGCCCAACCGACTCTCGAAGTAGGAGTAGACGTCGCGCACGGCGAGATCCTCGGTCTCCCAGCCGGCGATCGTCGCCGTCGCCGCCTCGGCGCTCGCCGAGTCAATCTCCATCATCGCGCGCACCAGGCCCTCGGCCCAGAATGCGTAGCGGCCGGAGAAGGCGGCCCGGCGATCGCCCATGGTATTGAAGCCCAGGAGCTCGAGCTCGGGGGGCGCGAAGATCTCGGGGTGGCCTCCCAGAAGGACGCGGAGGAGGGTCGAGCCCGAGCGCGGCGGCGAGAGGAGGAAGACGGCGCGGCCGGGGCGCGGAGGGCCGGCGGCTTGGAGTTTGGCGAGGATTGCCGGCGAGCGCCGTGGGAGCCGTGGGATGAGAGATAGGAAACGTTCGAGGTCCTCCTCGGCGATCCGGCTGGGCTCGGGATCGCCGGCCGCCAGGATCGGCGCCGCGGCCCCGACCACCCGCGCCACCGCCTCCGGATAGTGGCGTTCGAGGTAGCGGGCGAGGGCGGCGATCGTCGGGGCTTCGAAGAGCGCCACCACGTAGATGTATTCGCTGAGCTTCTCCTCGAGCAGGCGGACGAGGACCGCCGCCTGGAGCGAGGTGCCGCCGAGAGCGAAGAAGTCCTCGTCGACCCCGATCCCCTGGCGCTCCAACACTTCCTCCCAGAGCGGCGCAAGGAGCTGTTCGAGGGGGCTTGCGGGTTTCGCCTCCGGGGCGGCCGGTCCCACGGCGCTCACCGCGGTCTCGGGCTGGAGGTCCGCCAGGGCACGACGGTCGATCTTGCCGTTGGCGGTGATCGGCAGGGCAGGGAGGATGACGAAGACCGCCGGCACCATGGGCTCGGGGAGGCTCTGTGCCAGGAAGCGCCGCAGCTCGGAGCCAAGAGTCGGCAGGGCCGGAGCCCCGGGGACGCCGACATAGGCTGCCAGGTGGCGCTCAGCCGTGGCGGTGCCGCGTACCAGGACCGCCGCCTGGCGGACCGCGGGATGGCAGAGGAGCGCCGCCTCGATCTCCCCGGGCTCGATACGGAAGCCGCGGACCTTCACCTGCCCGTCGATCCGGCCGAGGAACTGGATCTCCCCCGTGGGCAGGAGCCGGCCGAGGTCGCCCGTCCGGTAGAGGCGCTCGCCCGGAGCGCGGCCGAAGGGGTCGGGCACGAAGCGCTCCGCGGTCTTCTCCGGCCGCCCGGCATAGCCGCGGGCGAGGGCTGCGCCGCCCAGGCAGATCTCCCCCGGCACTCCCACCGCGGCCGGTTGGAGGCGAGCCGCGAGCAGGCAGGCGCGGACGCCGCCGATCGGTCCGCCGATCGTGGGATCCCCCAGGCGGTCAGGATCGACGAGCCGGCTGGTGGCATAGACCGCGGCCTCGGTGGGGCCGTAGTTGTTGAACAGGTGCCGGCCGCGGCTCCAGCGTAGGGCCAGCTCGCGGGAGAAGGCCTCGCCACCGACCGAGGCCCGGAGGTCCGGCACCGAACCCTCCGGGAGAGCGGTGAAGAAGGCCGGGGTGACGAAGGCGCGGTCGACGCCCAGTCGGGCGAGAGCCGCGGCCAGGAGCTCGGGATCGCGGCGGGCCTCGTCGTCCACGAGGCAGAGGGTCGCGCCACTCGTGAGCGGAACGAAGAGCTCGGCGACCGAGACGTCGAAGCCCAGGGGGGCCAGCTGGAGGACCTGGCTCCCGGGCTCGATCGCGAGGCGCCCGCGGGCGTCAGCCGCGAGGTTCAGGGCGCCACGATGCGGCATGAGCACTCCGCTCGGCAGGCCGGTCGAGCCCGAGGTGTAGAGGACATAAGCCAGGCGATCGAGGCCGGTGTCCGCCCGCGGCTCGCGCGGAGCCGTGACCGCGAGGACCGGGGTCGGAGCGTCGAGACAGAGGGCCGGCGTTCCCGCCTCCGGGAAGCCGGCGAGGAGGTCGCTCCGGGTGAGGAGGAGGCCGGCCTCCGCGTCCCGCAGCTGGAAGGCGCGACGCTCCGCGGGGTGGGAGGGATCGAGCGGTACGTAGGCGCCGCCCGAGGCGAGCACGGCGAGGATCGCCGTCACGGCCTCCGCCGACCGCGGAAGGAGGACCCCCACTCGGACCTCCGGCCCGACCCCGGCCCCCTCTAACCTTGTAGCGAGGACCGCGACCCGCTGGGAGAGCTCGCCATAGGTCAGGACGAACGAGGTGCCGGCGACCGCCGGCGCGTCCGGCCGCGCCGCCGCCACGGCCGCGAA
Organism: Acidobacteriota bacterium; assembly: GCA_034666805.1. Classification (GTDB taxonomy): domain Bacteria; phylum Acidobacteriota; class Thermoanaerobaculia; order Multivoradales; family UBA5704; genus DASQPA01. The sequence continues at coordinate 280 of JAXDLD010000680.1, read as the reverse complement.
GGCCTCGTGGAGGCCAGCTCCGGCCGGGGCTACAGATCCGGTGTCATTCCACTCGGCCAGGAGCTGGTGGCGCTCGGCGGCGGCTAAGAGCGGCAGCTCGGCCCAGGGGCGTTCGGGCTCCGCGATCGCGGCAGCGAGGAAGTTCTCCAGATGGCCGAGATGGCGCGCCACGGTCGACGCGAAGAAGAGGTCGGTACGGTAGCCGGTGCGCACGGCGATCTCCCCTCTCCCGCCCTCCTGGAAGCTCAGGGCGAGATCGAACTTGACGCCGCCATCGTCG
>JAXDLD010000679.1:0-9341 GCA_034666805.1 Acidobacteriota bacterium | reverse complement strand
CGGACTCTTTCGCAGTCGCCGCGAGTTGTCGCTGATCGTTCCAGGCTAAAAAGCACGCAGGGAAAAGCGCGCTAAGAAAGACCCACCTCACCACCGACCACCGCAGTGGCTGCTGCTGCTTCCGCTCGTAAAGTGCTAGGAAGGCCATTATGAGCCCTCCCGTAACAAGGGCAGCCCAGTACCCCAGAACCACCCATATGAACCACAAAACCGCGGAGGCGTAAGCGCCCATGTTTGGGGTCGTCCTAGTCCTCGATCCGGAGCAGCTTCCTTACCGCTTCCCGTACGATCGCTGATTCCGACCGCCGCTCCTTGAACGCCTGAAGCCGGAGCGCTTCCGCCTCGTCCTCGTGGAACCAAATCGTCTTCTTGACGCCCTTGTCCGTGATCCCGGCCTTCTCCTCTTTCGCCGCTTCGCTCTTGTCCCGTGCCATGGCTGGAGTGTAAGACTTCCTGCTCGCCTGCTTTACATGCTTCCGTAACTCTGGCATAGTCCCTCCTACGCCCCGGGGAAGGGCGCCAACGCAAGACAGCGGGTCTGGGAAGCGCCCGAGAGAGACGCCATGGGAGACGTGTATTCAGAGACAGAAGCGCAAGCCGCCGTCCGGGAGATCGCCTTGACGGTGCTCTCCCTGACCGAGCGCCTGGAGGAGATCGCGGCGGGCCTGTACCAGCCGCCCGAGATGGACGCGATGCTGAACGGGCAGGTCCCCGTCTCTGTCGCCGTGGACCTCCGGGGCGCGATCGAATGCACCGTGACCGACGACCTACAGCCGGCCGTCAAGAGGCTCAGGCAGGCCGCCAGCGCCACGGAGGAGAGCTTGCGGCGGGAGTTTGTCGAGCGGGGCGGCCAGTGAGCAAGCGCCCGCGCGCTCTGCCCGCTCTCCGCGATGGCTTCCGGGAGTCGTTCCTGGTCCGTTTCACCCGGAGGCGAGACGCATCCGCGCTCCGCCGTCTAGCGCTACGCTCACCGCCTTGAACTTGCCAAGCTGGCGGCGTTAACCTCCTGGCAGATCGCCCGCCCCTTGGTCAGGAGACGCGTGGCCGCCAGGAAGACCCAAGACCCGGGCTCGGCACACCTTCTGCCGTGAGCGTAGCGCCCCCACCCGTGGGGGGCGTTCTCCTCGACCGTCCTGTTTCCTCGGCCGGCCCGCCTTGTGGCACAACTTGAAATCCGGCCTATCAATTCTGCTGGGACAGACCACGAGCAGGACAATCGTCTCTGCAGCGCGGAGACAATTTGGTAATCGCAAGCCACCTCCAACAGCTGCCGCTTCACCCGGCACCTCACCCGCCAATCTCCCCCCGTCCCCCCCTGCCGCCAACAAAAAAATTTTCCTCCCCCAAAAGTGTCGCCTTCTCGGCGACCCTCCTGAGACACTCTCCAAGTCGAGCCGAAGCCGGCTCTCTCGAGCGAGCCGGTGCAAGAGGGGACCCTCCAAGGGGGGTAGACGAATATTCGTGTCCCCGGAGGACCTCCGAGAAGATTTTTAGGTGAGAGGGGTTGACTTATGGCCTGAAAGGGATACTATGCTGCCCGTTAGAGAGAATCACCGAGCCGAGAGAACGGCACCGCTCCCAGGAGGGCGATGGAGGACCGAACCGCGTAGAGCGGCTGGACACGAGGAACGAGAGAAGTGGAAGGCTGGGGAGAGCTCTCGGATCAGGAGAGCCCTCCTCCAAATAGGCACCGGAAAGGTTGTACCCCTTAACCCGGCTACGGCGAGCGTCCGGCATCTCAATCCCGAGGGCCGTGCGCGTCTGCGATAGACAGCTCCGTAGCTTACACCGAAGCGAAGGAGACGCAAAATGAGCACCGCTCCAATCACCCCGTCCGTGACCCCGCCCGTCAATCCCGCCAAGGGCCCCCTTCGCGGCCAGACGACCCTGGCCGCGGAGATCGACCGCTGGCAGACCCTGGTCGACAACCTGACACCCCAGGTCGACCAGATGCCGGGCCTCAAGGAACCGCTGGCGCAGTTCCAGGTCCTGCTGGCACAGGCGAAGGCCATCCGCAATCACATCCACTCGTTGCGGGCGGACACCGACTCGGCCCTCACCCAGCGCAACCAGCTGCTGGTGGACGGCGGGGACCTCTTCGGCCGCTTGTCCCTCGGCCTGCAGTCCGCCCATGGTCCCCGGAGCCCCCGCCTGCGGGAGTTCGGCCTGAAACCGCGGAAGTTGCGGACCGGCCGGCCGCGCAAGACGCCGTCGACCCCGGTCGAGGTCACGGCGGTTCACCCCCCGGCCACCACGGCGCCCGCGGCCGTCGTAGCGCCGGCGGCCGTCGCGAGTCCCATGAAGTAGCTGCAAGGAAGCGATCGAGGGGGGGCCGTCCGGCCCCCCCTTTCTTGCGCTCGGCGACCTGCTGGGAGGAAGCCGGCGCGGCTTATCCCGCGGCGTTGACGGCCAAGGGGTCCGCGCTGGGGATGGCCTCTTCGGGGAGGGCGTCCGGCAGCTCCTGTTCGACCCGGCGGAGGCGCGAGTTGCGCGACGCCGCGAGGACCGTGAGCAGGACGGAGCACCCGAGAACGATGAGCAGGAGACCGATTCCCCGCCCTTTCCCTACACCGAGGAAACGTCCGACGCTCCCCGCGAGCGGGCCGCCGACCGCGAGGAGCGGCTCGAAAACCCGATCGGCCAGCGGCCCCGCGCACAGGAAGGCGAGGGGCAGGGTCGACCAGCCGACCATCTTGCGCATGGCGAAGACCCGTCCTTGAAGGTCGGGCGGCACCTTGGACTGCCAGAGCGCCTGGCTGCAGGCATAGAGGATGGGGTCGATGAACAGGAAGAGGAAGGCGGCGGCGCCGATGAGCAGCGCGCTGGGCCGTAACCCGGCCAGAATGAGGATGCCTCCCTTGACCAGCAGGAAGCCGAGAATGCCGGAGATCCGCCGGCGGGGCCCGCCCCAGACGCTGACCAGGAGGCTCCCGGCGAGCATGCCGAGGCCCGCGGCGGAGGCGACGCGACCATACACCGCGGCCGAGGCGAAGGAGAGGACCAGGGGGGCGAGGAGGACCTGCACCATGCCCAGGCTCACTCCCAGGGTGGCGAACAGGAGCAGCAGGGCGAGAAGGCCGGGGCGCTGGCGGATGAACGACCAGCCGGAGAGCGCCTCGTGCCAGAGCGCGCCACGCCCTTTGACCCCCTCCGCCGACACCGGGGGAGCCGGGATGCGCACCGCGAGCAGGGTGATCAGGGCGAAGACGAAGGTTCCAAAGTCGATCAAGACGACACTCTGGATGCCGAAGGCGACCACCAGGGCGCCGGCGAGGAGCGGTGCCAGGATGGTGGCCGCGCCCTCACCCATCTGCACCATGCCGCTCGCGCGGCCCAGGTGGCGCTTCGGGACCAGGAGCGTGGTGGCGGCGGAGAAGGCCGGCCACTGGAGGGCGGCGAAGGTCGCGTTGACCCCCAGGAGGAGATAGATCTCCCACAGCCTGAGGTCCCCGCGCCAGAGCAGGAGCGCCAGGACCAGGGTGGCCGCGCCCGCCCCGGCGTCGGAGAGGATCATGGCCGAACGCCGGTTGACGCGGTCGATCAGCGCTCCGGCGAGCGGAGAGAGGAGCACGGCCGGCAGGGTGGTGACGAGCGCGATGAAGGCGAACCGGGTGGCCGAGCCGGTCTGCTGGTAGACCCACACCCCGAGGGCGAAGCCGGTCAGGTTGGAGCCCAGCATCGAGACCACCTGCCCCGCCCAGACGACGAGGAAGCGGGTCATCCCGCGGGTCTCGGTGTGGTCCATTGGCATCTCTCTTACGTCCGCGCCGCCGATTCTAGCCCGGATCGCCGCCGCTGCCGATTGCCAAAGCATGGGCTTTGGTATAAAACACCAAAAGAGAGCAGGAGACCAGAAAAGGATAAGAAGGATGAAGACGTCCGCGCGCCGACTCCTCTGTGCCTCGCTTCTCCTCGCCATGGCCGGGACCGCCGCCCGCGCGGCGGACGAGGGCGGTTTGAAACGCCGGGCCTACCTCGGGGCCGCCCTGGAGCCGGCCATGGACGGCAAGGGCGCCAGCGTCATGGCGGTGAAGCCGGGGACTCCGGCGGCGGCGGCCGGGCTCGCCTCCGGCGACCGGGTCTTGAAGATCAACGGCCGGGCGATCGACAGCCCGGCGGCGTTCGAGATCGCGAGCGGCGGCCTCTACGGCGGCGAGACCGCCGAATTCGAGGTCGAGCACGAGGGGAAGGTGGCCGTCCGGCGCATCGCCTTGAAACCGCTGCCGAAAGAGGAGTTGCCGGGGGTCGACGTCCGCTACGGCTCGGTGGTGAGCGAGCGCGGCGACCGCCTGCGCACCGTCGTGACACGCCCCAAGGACAGCGCCGGCAAGCGGCTGCCCGGCCTCCTGCTCGCCGGCTGGCTGAGCTGCGACTCGGTCGAGTTCCCGCTGGGCGCCAACGCTGGTTTCTCGAAGCTCTTGCAGGGCCTGGCCAAGGAGTCCGGTTTCCAGTTCATGCGCGTCGACAAGCCGGGGGTGGGCGACAGCGGCGGGCCGCCCTGCAGCGAGGCCGACTTCGATCGCGAGCTGGCCGGCTACCGCGCGGGGTTGAAGGCGCTCAAGAGCGATCCGGGGGTCGACCCCGACCGGGTGTTCATCTTCGGCATGAGCAACGGCGGCGGCATCGCCCCCCTGGTCGCGGCGGGCGAGAAGGTCCGCGGCTATGTCGTCTCCGGAGCCTGGGTCAAGACCTGGTACGAGCACATGATCGAGAACGAGCGCCGCCGGCTCGCCCTCTCGGGCGAGAGCGCCGGGCAGGTGGCGGAGCATGTGCGCGGCTTCGAGTCGTTCTACGACCTCTACCTGAACCGCCGGCTGACCCCGGCGGAGGTCCTGAAGCAGCGGCCCGAGCTGACCCCCCTCTGGTACGACCAGCCGGGGCACCAGTATGGCCGCCCGGCGGCCTTCTACCATCAGCTCCAGGCGCTCAATCTCGCCGCGGCGTGGGACAAGGTGGAGGTCCCGGTGCTCGTGGTCTACGGCGAGAACGATTGGATCATGAGCCGCCAGGACCACGAGATGATCGCCGAGATCGTCAACCACAACCACCCGGGCCTCGCGCGGTTCGTCGCCATCCCCAAGATGGACCACCTCTTCTATATCCAGGAAAGCATGAAGGCGGGCTTCGACAACTACGACGCCGGCACCTTCGACCCGGCCGTGCTCAAGCTGATGGTGGATTGGCTCAAGGGCCACGCGTAAGCCACCGACGCCGAATCGCCGCCGCGTCCTTACGGTCGCTCTCCTCGCGCTCGCGGCTCCTGGCGGCTCCTGGAAGGGGGCTCACCCGATTGCCTGTCCCGCTCCGGGAGCCGGGGGCGCACAGAGCATAGGGATGACCTCACCTGCTACAATCGTAGGCCTCCGTCCTGTGGGCATATCCTGAAAGGCGAGAGCACCGTTACGATCGTCGACGTTCTCCGGTTGAAGGCCTCTGAGATCCCGGACTCTCATGCCTACACATTCCTCGCCGACGGCGAGGGCGAGGGCGCCAGCCTGACCTACGCCCAGCTCGACGCCCGGGCGCGGGCGCTCGCCGCCGTCTTGGCGGAGAGGGGGCTGCGAGGGGAGCGCGCGCTGCTCCTCTTCCCTCCCGGGCTCGACTTCATCCTCGCCTTCTGGGGCTGCCTGTACGCGGGGGTCGTCGCGGTGCCGGCCTACCCGCCGAAGGAGCGAGCGGGCCAGCTCGACTCCCGCCTTCTCGCCATCCTCGCCGATGCCCGGCCCCGGGCGGTGCTGACGACCGCGGCGGTCCGCGCCCGCCTGGAGGGCCTCTCGGCCCGGCTGCCCGGGCTCGCCGACCTCGCCTGGTTCGCCGCCGACGAGGTGCCGGACGCCGCGGCCGAGGGCTTTCGGGACCCGCGCCTGGCCCCCGCGGACCTCGCCTTCCTCCAGTACACCTCGGGCTCGACCGCTCTCCCCAAGGGGGTGATGGTCAGCCATGGCAACCTGCGGCACAACGAGGAGATGATCCGGCAGGCCTTCGGCCAGTCGGCGGAGTCGGTGATCGTGGGCTGGCTGCCGCTCTACCACGACATGGGGCTGATCGGCAACGTCCTCCAGCCTCTGTATCTCGGCGCCCGTTGCATCCTGATGTCCCCCCTGGCCTTCCTCCAGCGTCCGCGCCGATGGCTGGCGGCGATCAGCCGCTACCGCGCGACGACCTCGGGCGGCCCCAACTTCGCCTTCGACCTGTGCGTGAGGAAGATCCCCCCCGAGGCGCGCGCCGGGCTCGACCTCGGGAGCTGGACGCTGGCGTTCAACGGCGCCGAGCCGGTGCGGGCCGAGACCCTGGAGCGCTTCGCCGCCGCCTTCGCGCCCTGCGGGTTTCGGCGCTCGGCCTTCTACCCCTGCTACGGCCTGGCCGAGGCCACCCTCTTCGCGGCGGGCGGAGCGCCGGGACGGGGGCCGGTCGCCCGCTCCTTCGACCGGGCGGAGCTCGAACGCAACCGGGCGGCTCCGGCGGCGCCGGAGGAGGGAGCGGCTCTCGTCGCCTGCGGCGGGCCGTGGCTGGGACAGCGGCTGGCCATCGCCGACCCCGAGAGCGGCGCCCTCCGCCCCGCGGGCCAAGTGGGCGAGATCTGGCTCTCCGGCCCGAGCGTCGCCGCCGGCTATTGGGGACGCCCGGAGGAGAGCGAGGAGACCTTCCGCGCCCGCCTGGCGGGCGACCCGGACGGAGTCCCGTTCCTGCGCACGGGCGATCTCGGTTTCGTCGACGGCGACACCGGCGAGCTGTTCGTCGCCGGTCGGCTGAAGGACCTCATCATCCTGCGCGGCCGCAACCTCTACCCCCAGGACGTCGAGCGGGTCGCCGAGCAGAGCTTCCCCGGCCTCAGGCCAGGGTCGAGCGCCGCCTTCGCGGTCGAGGTCGCGGGCGTGGACGGCGTCGAGGAGCGGCTGGTCGTCGTCCTGGAGCTCGATCGCCATGCCGCCCAGGGGCCGGCCGGGCCGGTGGTCGACGCGGTCCGCGCCGCCGTCGCCGCCCGCCTGGAGGCGCAGATCCACGAGGTGGTCCTGGTCCGGGCCGGCGCCGTCCCCAAGACCTCCTCGGGCAAGATCCAGCGCCGGGCCACCCGCGCCGCCTACCTCGCCGGCCGCCTGGAGGCGGTGGCGCGGAGCGCCGTGGGCGGGGAGGGCGGCGAGGGCGGCGAGGCGGCGCTGACCCGCGCGGGCCTTCTCGCTCTGGAGCCCGAGGCCCGGTTCCCGGCCCTCCTCAGAGACCTCCGCGGGCGGGCGGCCCGCGCCGCGCGGATGGCGGCGGCGGGGCTCTCGCCCGACCTCCCCCTCTCCGGGCTCGACTCGCTCGCCGCGCTCGAGCTCCGGAACGCCATCGAGAGGGACCTCGGGGTCGACCTCCCCCTGGCCACCCTGCTCGCCGCCCCGACCCCCCGCCGGCTGGCGGCCGAGGTGCTGGCCGGGCTCAGCTCTCCAGCCACGGGAGAGGAGGAGCCGGAGCCGCTCCGGGCCGCCGCCTCGCCACCGACCGAGTTTCCGCTCTCCTACGGCCAGCGGGCCCTCTGGTACCTAGACCGCCTGGCACCGGAGGCGGGGGCCTACATCGTGGCCGCGGCGGCCCGGGTGTCGGGCGGGCTCGACCCCGCGGCGCTCGGCCGTGCCCTCCAGGGGCTGGCGGACCGCCACCCGGTCCTCCGCACCACCTTCGCGGCCGTGAACGGCGAGCCGCGGCAGCGGGTCCACCCCGCGATAGCGATCGATCTCGCCCAGGTGGACGCCTCCGGCTGGAGCGAGGAGCGCCTCTCGGCACGCCTGCACGAGGAGGCCTTCCGCCCCTTCGACCTCGAACGGGGGCCGCTCCTGCGGGCGCGGGTCTGCACCCGCGGCCCGGAGGGCGGGGAGCCGGTCGTGCTCCTCGCCGTCCATCACCTGGTGACCGACTTCTGGTCGCTCGCCCTCGCGCTCCACGAGCTCGACGCCCTCTACCGCGCGGCGGCCGGCCCGGCCGGCCTGGCCGAACCGCCGCCGCCGCCGCCGGCCCTCGCCTATTCGGACTACGTGGACTGGGAGAGCCGGCGGCTGGCCGGCCCGGCGGGGGAGCGGCTGTGGGACTACTGGCGCGAGCGCCTGGCGGGCGAGCTTCCCGACCTCGCCCTGACCCCCGACCGGCCGCGCCCGCCGGTCCAGACCCACCGCGGCGGCTCGGCCACCCTGCGCCTCGACGCCGAGGTCGCGGATCGCCTGCGTCAACGGGCCCACCGCGGCGCCGGCGCCGGCGAAGAGGGCGGCGGGGCAACCCTCTTCGCCCTCCTCCTCGCCGCCTTCCAGGCGCTCCTCTACCGCCACACCGGGCAGGTGGATTTCGCGGTCGGCGCGCCGGTCGCGGGCCGCGCCCGAGCCGCCTTGACCGACCTCCCGGGCTATCTGGTCAACGCCGTCGTGCTGCGGGCCGACCTTACGGGAGAGCCGACCTTCGCCGAGCACCTGGAGCGGACCGGGCGCTCGGTCGCCGCCGCCCTGGCGCACCAGGACCTCCCCTTCGCCCTGCTGGCCGAGCGGCTGCGCCCGCTCCGCGATCCCGGCCGCTCACCCCTCTTCCAGGCCTTCTTCACCCTCCAGCGCTCGCCGCTTCCGGGCGGCGAGTCGCTGGCCGCCCTCGCCTTGGGCGCTCCGGGGCGGACCGTCGACCTCGCCGGACTCACCCTCACCCCGCTCCCCCTGGACCGCCGGCCGGCGCAGTTCGATCTCGCGCTCGAAACGGCGGACCTCGACGGACCGCTCGCCGCCGTCCTGCGCTACAACGCCGACCTCTTCGACAGCGCGACCGCCGAGCGCCTGCTCGGCCGGTTCGCCCGGCTCCTTGCCGCCGCCGCGCAGCTGCCGGAGACCCCGGTTACGGAGCTGCCGCTCTTGAGCGAGGCCGAGCGCCGGGAGCTCCTGGTCGACTGGAACGCGACCGACCGGCCGCTCGCGTCCGGGGTCTGCCTCCACACCCTCTTCGAGGAGCAGGCCCGGCGCACGCCGGAGGCGCCGGCGGTCGAGATGGCCGGAGTCCGGGGGCTCACCTATGGCGAGCTCGACGCCCGCGCCGACCGCCTCGCCCGCCGCCTGCGCCGGCTGGGGGTGGGGCCGGAGGTGCCGGTCGGCCTCCACCTTGAGCGTTCGCCGGGGATGGTCGTCGCCCTCCTGGGGGTCCTGAAGGCGGGCGGCGCCTACCTGCCGCTCGACCCCTCCTATCCGGAGGAGCGGCTGGCCTACATGCTGGAGGACTCCGGGGTCGGGGTGGTGCTCACCGGGGAGCGCCTCGCCCTCCCCGCGAGCTTCCGCGGCACCGCCCTCGACGCCCTCGCCGCGCTCGAGGAGGCCGGCGAGGGCGGCGAGCTCCCG
>JAXDLD010000678.1:0-16651 GCA_034666805.1 Acidobacteriota bacterium | reverse complement strand
GCTGCTCGAGGTCGGCTCGTACCCAGGTCGCGCCTCCATCCGCGCTGACTTCGACCGAGGCGATGCTTCCTGCCCCCGACCAGGCCTTTCCCTGGAGGCTCACCGGCCCCCGCCGCACAGAGCGCATGCGCGTCAGGTAGTCCGGGATGCCCGGCGGGATCATGAGCGAGCGGACGCGCATCAGAGTGACCGGCTCACCAGGCCCGCCACGGGATTGGCTGTAGTGATAGGCCACCGCTTGTTGGTAACCCTCGAAGCGATGAGGGATCACTTCGATGGAGCGGAGCCACTTGACGTGCGCCATGCCGTACCAGCCGGGCACGATGAGGCGCAGGGGGTAGCCGTGCTGGGGCTCAAGCGGCGCACCGCTCATTGCCCAGGCGAGCAGGATGTCGTCGCGCTCGGCCATCTCGACGGGCACGCTGCGCTGGTAATCGTGCTCGACCCCACCCTCGATGCCGCGGTCTAGGCCGGTGAAGACGATCTCACGAACGTGCCTTCCCGCCCCGTCTACCGCCAGCCCGCTCTCCTTCAGCAGGAGCTTGAGCGGTGTGCCGGTCCATTCCGCCGTGCCGACGGCTCCAGTGAGCCAGGGCTGGCCGATCGGTCGCGGCTGCAGCAGGGCGCGTCCATCACCGGCGCATTCGAGCGTCACCCGGAGGGTGCGGGTTGGCCGTCGTTGCAGCGCTTCGAGCGTGAGAGACAGGGGGTTGTGCACCTGCCCACCAACCTCGAGCCGCCAAGAGGCTGTATCCACGGAAGGGATATCGAAATGGGTCATGGTGTAATGCATGCCAGTCGGCGTGACATCGTAGCGAAGCCCCTCCAGAGGCAAAGCTTTGTTGCGAAAGGCGAGCTGCAATTCCTCCCTGTGGAGCCGCCGGTTCGACTCGATACCGCTGCCGTCACCGACGACCGGGATGGAGATCTCTGCCAGTGAGGTCACACCTTCGCTCACTTTCGCCCTGCTTGCCATGGTCGTACCTCGTCACTGATGGATACCGACTACGAGATAAGCATACTTCAGCCTTTCATAATGTCAATCCTTGGCGCGTTGACCGGCCGGCCGAACTTCTTGCACCCACTGGCTCCCGGCTCCGCTTCCAGAGCGATGGCGCAGAGAGGGCACAGGACCGGAGTACAGGTACCACGGCTCCATCCGGTATCCGATAGGGCTCTATTGGGAGTGGCGAGAGCGTGGCCGCCAGAAGATGACAGCTCAGAAAGCTGCGGAGGGGCAGCGGTCTTGACACTTCGCCCACGATGGGCGACGCTGGCGGAGGGCTGGAGGGGGCGCCCGGCGGGCGGGACTTAAGTACCCCATAAGTACCCGGTCGGCATTTAAGCTGTTGCCGTCCGGCCCTAACTCTTTGAACTGTCAGTCGTAAATTGGTCGGGACGCCGGGATTTGAACCCGGGACCCCCTGAACCCCATTCAGGTACGCTACCAGACTGCGCCACGTCCCGACCGGAACTTCACACTGAGCCGTGGGGAGAGGAGTCGGGGCCGAGAAGGGCGAGTATCTCGCGCGCCTCGTCCACCGCCTGCTGAATCCCCTTGCGCATGCTTTCTATCCGCTCCGTGGCACGGGTGTCAAGCAGCAGGGGCTGCTGCTCCGGCCCGGTCTCGGCCGGCAGGAGGGCCGTCGCGCTCGGCGCGGTGGAAAGCACGGACGGCCGGGCCGCCGGACGGGGGGTGCGGGGCCGCGCTGCTGGTGACGGGGCGCGGTCGGCCGGCGGGCTCTCCGCGCCCTCGATGGCGGCCTGCCCGGCGCTCCGCGCGGTCGCCGTCTCCCCGCCCGTCTCCGGCTCCCCCTCCCCCTCCTCGGCTCCCCCCAGGCTGCCGCTCGCGAGCTCCGCCTCCAGCTTCTTCTTGGCTCCGGCGATGGTGTAGCCCTCGCCGTAGAGGAGCTCCTTGATGCGGCGGATGATGCCGAGCTCCTTCTCGCTGTAGACCCTCTGCCCCGAACGGCTCTTGTTCGGCGACAGGGCCGGGAACTCGGTCTCCCAGTAGCGCAGGACGTAGGGCTGGATGTCCAGCGCCTTGCAGGCCTCGCCGATCTTGTAGTAGAGCCGCTTCTGGACCCGAGCCTTCGGCGACATCCTACGACTCGTCCTCGAAACGGCCCGGCCGGATGACGTTGCGCAACCGGCGCGCCGGGCGGAAGCTCAGGCCTTTGTGGGGTGGGATGAAGATCTTCTCTCCGCTCACTGGATTGATGCCCATTCGACCCGGCCGGCTGGTGACCTCGAAGGTGCCGAAGTTCTTGATCCGCACCGTCCGGCCATCCCGCAGGCTGGTCTTGACCGTCTGCAAGATCGCTTCCACGATCTCCGCCGCCTCGAAGCGGGTGATCCCGCCGTGGCGCTCGTAGACCACGGCGACCAGGTCGGCCTTGGTCAGACCGTGGCGTTCGCCCGTAGGCTCGATGATTTTGTTTCCCGACACCGTCGTCTTCCGAAGGGCCGCGGACTCCGCACTCGCTCACTTGTCGCCAGCCATAGGGCTGAAGTAGTGCCTGAAGTATAGGGGAACAAACTGGCTTCCCACAAGAGCCGCCCTCCCCATTCTGCCCCAAAGGGGAGCCCGATGGTATATTCCCCGGTCGATGACCGCCACCTCCCCCGGGGGTCGCCGGGTGCTCGACATGAACGGCTACCAGTGGACGGTGCTGTTCGCCGCCTGGCTGGGCTGGGGCTTCGACATCTTCGACGGCCTGCTGTTCAACTTCGTCGCCCCCAACTGCGTGCCGACCCTCCTCGGCCTGACGATCGGCTCGCCGGCCGCCAAGGCGGCGACGCTCCAGTGGACCGGCTATCTCACCTCGATCCTCCTACTGGGATGGGCGGTGGGCGGCATCTTCTTCGGCCAGGTCGCCGACCGCCTGGGGCGCACCCGCACCCTCCTCCTCACCATGCTGCTCTACGCCCTGGGCACCGCGGCCTGCGCTCTCGCCCCCAATCTCTGGGTGCTGGCGCTCTGCCGGGTCGTCGCCAGCCTGGGGATCGGCGGCGAGTGGGCGGCGGGGGCCTCGATGGTCGCCGAGGTGGTGCCGGAGAACCGCCGGGTGGAGGCCGGGGCTCTCCTCTACACCTCGGCTCCGGTGGGGCTCTTCCTCGCCACCTTCATCAACTTCCAGATCGCGGGCAACTACTGGAAAGCCTCGCCCGAGGTCTCCTGGCGCTACGTCTTCCTCTCCGGCCTGATCCCCGCCGCGGTCGCCCTGCTGGTGCGGATGTTCGTCAAGGAGCCGGAGCGCTGGCGGAAGGCGGCCTCGACCGCCCCGCCGCCACGCCTCTCGGAGCTCTTCTCGCCCGAGCTCCGGGCCATCACCCTCTCCGGCTTCTTCATGGCGGTGGTCGCCCTGATCGCCTGGTGGAGCTCCAACGCCTTTATCCCGGTGGTGGCGACCGGCCTCGCCCAGGCCGAATCGCAGCTGCGCGGGCTGGACAAGGCCGCGACCCTGGCCCTGGTCGAGGGGTGGAAGAGGATTGCCACCAACTACTTCAATCTGGGCGGCCTGATCGGCACCCTCCTCACCATCCCGGCCGCCAAGTACCTCGGCCGCAAGGTGATGTTCGCCCTCTACTTCGCGGCCTCGGGGGCGGCGCTCCTCGCCACCTTCGGCCTCGACCTCCGGCCCGAGACCCGCCTCGCCATGTACTTCTTGATCGGCCTCACGGTCTTCGGGGTCTTCGGCAGCTTCACCTACTACCTGCCGGAGCTCTTCCCCACCCGCCTGCGCGGCACCGGCTCCGGCTTCTGCTATAACATCGGCCGGGTGATCGCCGCCGCCGGCCCGATCCTCGTGGGGAGCATCGCCGCCCGGGGCGCCAACTCGCTGACCAGCGCGCTCACCGCCCTCTTCTGGGTCGGCTTCGTCCCCTTGGCCGGGCTCCTTCTGCTGCCCTGGGCGATCGAGACCAAGGGCCGGGTGCTCGCCGATTAGAGGGATGAGCCGGGGCTCTTCGGGGAGACTCCCTTTCGTTCCGAAGGGTATACGGGCCGCCTGCCGCTACCGCTTGGCGCCGGTGTAGCTGATGCGGTAGATCGCCCCGGCCTTGTCGTCCGAGACCAGGAGGGCGCCGTCCTTCGCCACCTCGACGTCCACCGGCCGGCCCCAGTTACGGCCGCCGCCGAGCCAGCCTTCCGCGAACGGCTGGTAGGAGACCGCACGGTCGCCCTCGACCTTCACCAGGGTGACCCGGTAGCCGATGGGGGTGCTGCGGTTCCACGAGCCGTGCTCGGCGATGAAGATCTGGTTTCTGTACTCGGGCGGGAACATGGCGCCGGTGTAGAAGCGCATCCCGAGCGCCGCCACGTGGGGCCCTAGCTTGATGGCCGGCGGGGTGTACTGCGAGCAGGGGTGGCCGGCGCCGTAGTGGGGGTCGGCCAGGTCGCCGCCGTGGCAGAAGGGGTAGCCGAAGTGGAGGCCGGCCTGGGGGGCGCGGTCGAGCTCGTCGGGCGGCCTCTCGTCGCCCAGCCAGTCGCGGCCGTTTTCGGTGAACCAGAGGACTCCGGTGCCCGGCTGCCAGTCGAAGCCGACCGTGTTGCGGATGCCGCGGGCGAAGATCTCGCGGCCGGAGCCGTCGGCGTGCATGCGGGTGATCGAGGCGTAGGGGTCGACGATGTCGCAGATGTTGCAGGGCGCTCCTACCGGCACGTAGAGCTGGCCGTCGGGCCCGAAGCGGATGAACTTCCAGCCGTGGGAGCGGTCCTTGGGGAAGGCCGGGCCCACGGGGACCGGCTTGGGCGGCTGCTCCAGGTGATCGTCGATGGCGTCGAGCCGCAGGACCTGGGAGTTCAAGCCGACGTAGAGGGCGCCGTCCTTGAGCGCGACGCCGTTCGGCGTGTCGAGGCCGGAGGCGACCGTGTAGACCCGGTCGGCCTTGCCGTCGCCGTTCCTGTCGGTCAGGGCGTAGACCTTCCCCTCCTGGGTGCCGACGTAGAGCACCCCGCCCGGCGAGAGGGCGAGCGAGCGGGCGCCCGGGACGTCGCCGGAGAAGAGCGAGATCGTGAACCCGGGCGGCAGGTGGAGGCTCGCGAGCGGCAGCCCGCCCCCGGACCGGCCGCCGGCCGAGCAGGTGTAGAGGGAGCAGAGGGCCAGGAGCCCGAGGACGGGCGGCAGGGTCCGGGAACGGGTCTGGGCGGTCGTCTCGCGCATGGCGTCACCTCTCTCGCGTCCCCTACTCTAAGCTAAACTCCGCCCTGAGGCCCCCTATGAATCTGACCCCCGAGCTGGTCGCCGACATCCTGGTCCGCCAGGGCCGCATCGCCGAGGAGCACGCCGAGGCGATCAAGAAGGAGGCGCGACAGGTGCCGAGCCGGCTGCGTTCGCACTCCTCCTACGAGCAGAAGGCCCTGGCCTATGAGCTGGTGACCCGCCTGCGTCTGCCCGACCTCCAGAACGGAGGAGGGGCGATCGGCGAGCTGGAGATCGCCCAGACGATCGCCAAGGACGCCGGTCTCCCCCACGTCCGCATCGACACCTTGAACCTGAACGCCGACCTGATCGAGTCGAAGGTCTCCCGCCCCTTCGCCCGCCGGCACAGGATGATCCCGCTCGAGATGGTCAAGGGGCACCTCAGGGTCGCCTGCGCCAACCCCTACGACATCGAGGGGATCGACTCGTTCAAGCGCATCGCCGGCCGCGACCTGGAGCTGGTGATCGCCTCCGAGCCCGATATCCTGAAAGCGATCACCGAGTTCTACGGCCTCCGCCACTCGGTCAAACGGGCGGAGCGCGACCTCTCCTCCGGCATCGACCTGGGGAACTTGGAGCAGCTCGTCCGGATGAAGAGCGAGTCGGAGATCGAGTCCTCCGACCAGCACGTCGTCAACGCCGTCGAGTTCATGCTCCAGCACGCCTTCGACAGCCGCGCCTCGGACATCCACGTCGAGCCCAAGCGAGAGCAGAGCCTGATCCGCTTCCGGATCGACGGCGTCCTCCACGACATCCAGAAGATGCCGAAGATCGTCCACGCCGCCGTCGTCTCGCGCCTCAAAACGATGTCGCGCTTGGACATCGCCGAGAAGCGCCGACCCCAGGACGGCCGGGTCAAGGCGACCCGGAACGGCCGCGAGGTCGAGCTCCGGGTCTCGACCTTACCCGTCGCCTTCGGCGAGAAGGTCGTCCTCCGCATCTTCGATCCCGACGTCCTCCTCCAGGACCTCTCCGGCCTCGGCTTCTACCCGGACGAGCTGTCGACCTTCAACGACTTCATCACCCGCCCGCACGGGATCATCCTCGTCACCGGCCCTACCGGCTCGGGGAAGACGGTGACCCTCTACTCGGCCATGAAGTCGATCGCCACCCGAGAGCTCAACGTCACCACCATCGAGGACCCCATCGAGATGGTGCACGAGGACTTCAACCAGACCGCGGTGCAGGTCAAGGTGGGGATCACCTTCGCCGGGGCGCTCCGCCACATCCTGCGCCAGGACCCCGACGTCATCATGGTGGGCGAGATCCGGGACGCCGAGACCGCCCAGTACGCCATCCAGGCGGCTCTCACCGGCCATCTCGTCTTCTCCACCCTGCACACCAACGACGCCGCCTCCTCGATCTCCCGCCTGGCCGACTTAGGGATCGAGCGCTTCCTCATCAGCTCGACCCTCGTGGGGACCATGGCCCAGCGCCTGCTCCGCCGCATCTGCCCGCACTGCTCCGCCGAGCGCCACCTCTCGCCGGACGAGATCGCCACCCTCCGCCTCGCGGTGCCGGCGGGCAAAAGGGTCAAGGTCAAGGAGGGGGAGGGGTGCTTCGAGTGCCGCGGCACGGGCTACATCGGCCGCACCGGGATCTTCGAGATCCTGCCGATGGACGAGGGGATCAAGAACCTCGTCGTCAACGGCTCGGACTCCCCGGAGATCAAGCGCGAGGCGATCAAGAACGGCATGCGCACGCTCCGCCAGTCGGCGCTGCGCAAGCTCGCGGAGGGGGTGACGACGTTCGAGGAGGTGGTGCGGGTGACGGGGATCTAGGAATGGCATGGGCTTTGCGGTTTCTCTTGTAACGAATCGCCGCGGAGGGCTTGAGGCCTCCCGGATTCCGAAGAGGAGAAGAGCGACCATGCAGGTACCACTGGAGCTTTCCGCCCGCCGTGCCACCCTGTCCCCCCAGATCGAAGCCGACCTGCGCGCCCGGGTGGACAAGCTGGAACGTTACTATCACCGCATCACGAGCTGCCGCATCGCCGTCGAGGGGCCGAGCAACCACCACCAGGAGGGGGGCCCCTGGCGGGTGCGGATCGACATCACGGTGCCGGGCAACGAGCTGGTCGCCAACAAGGAGTCCGAGACCCTGCAAGCCGCCACCCAGGACGCCTTCGACGCCGCCGAGCGGCAGGTCGAGGAGTTCGCCCGCAAGCGGCGCGGCGAGGTCAAGACCAACGTGACGCCCCCCGAGGGGACCGTCCTCCGCCTCTTCCCCGAAGAGGGCTTCGGCTTCCTGGCCGGAGAGGACGGGCGCGAGCTCTACTTCCACCGCAACTCGGTCCTCGATCCCGGCTTCGACTCCCTGGCGGTAGGGGCGCGGGTGCGCTACGCCGAGGAGCAGGGCTTCGAGGGCCCGCAGGCGAGCACGGTGAGCCTGGCCGGTGCCGCCGGGGCGGCGTAGCACCTGTCCCGCGGAGCGGGGCTATGGATCTTCACCTGACGACGCTGGCCCACGTGCCAGCAGCTCCCGCTCTTCGGCGAGCCAGGCGCGAAGCTGCTGCTCGGTCGGCAAGCGGGTCAGGTACCGCGAGACGAAGATCTGATGGTCCAGGTTTCCCGTCGCGTAGTGCACCTCTTCCGCGTCCTTGTCGGCACACAGGACGAGGCCCACGGGCGGGTTCTCGTCCGCTAGCGAGATATTTTCACGCAAGTAATTCAGATAGAAGTTCATCTGGCCGGCATCCTCGTGACCGAAGGCGCCAATCTTAAGATCGATGGCCACAAGGCAACGCAGGCGTCGGTGAAAGAACAGCAGGTCGATGAAGTGATGGCGCCCGCCCACAGTGATGCGATATTGCCGTCCCAGGAAGGCGAAGTCGCCGCCCAGTTCCAGCAGGAACTCCTGGAGGTGATCGACCAGGGCGCTCTCCAGATCGGACTCCGAGTAAGCCCGTCGTTCCGGTAAACCGAGGAACTCGAGCACATAAGGGTCGCGCACGTTCGCGGTCGCCGTATCGAGCAGCCGTCCCTCATTTGCGAGGGCAAGCACGGCCTCTCGGTCACGCGACAGGCCGACGCGCTCGAACAGCATCGAGTCGCGCTGGCGTTTGAGCTCGCGCACGCTCCACCGGTGGGCGAGCGCCTGCACCTCATAGAAGGCCCGCGCTACCGGGTCGCTCGCTCGCGACAGCTCCAACAGGTGCGAAAATGACAGTTCCCGGCGCAGGCGTAGCATCCAGGTATCGTCCTGCCAGGGAAGGATCTCGCCACCGGTCGGCAGGGAGGGCACGGATTCGGCAGGCAGCATCTGCCAGGTCTGGCCGGGTGGACTCGATTCGCCAGACAGCGTCTGGCGAATGTCCGCAGGTGACCGAGGCTCCTCAGACCTCTGGCGAATCCCCAGCGTGGGCCAGGTAAGGGCAATCTGTCGATAGTTCTTCAGGTTGCTACGGCCGAGACCATCGACACTACGCGTCTTGAACGCCGCGGCCAAGGCGTCGATGAGCCCCTCGCCATAGCGAGCCCGGTCGGCGCCTTCTTGCTCGTAGGCTACGATCCAGGCCCCAATGAGCCAGTTGCGGAGGGTCAGGATCTCGTCGACCGAGCGGACCGCCGCCTCCTGCGCCCGAGACCGTAGCCGGGCAAGCCCGTCCACGAGGCTCTCGAAGCCTGCCCAGGGGCGCAACTCGGTCATGTGGGTCCTCGGTCTCCCCTACCCCGAGCCGTAGTGCTCCCCGATCAGCTCGCGGGCGCGGACGGCGTCCTCCCGCGGCTCGGGGACCCGGCTGAAGAGCAGCCGGTAGGTGTGGCGCAAGGTCTCCAGGTCCTGCGCCTGGAGGAGCTTCAGGATCTCCCCCAGGGCGCGCCGGGCGACGGGGCCGTGGATCTTCATCTCCAGCTCGCGCTCGACCAGGACGAGGGCGAAGAGGAGCGGCTCGGGGAGATCGGAGAGCGGCGGCAGGGCTTCCCTGGCATCCCCGGCATCGTCCGCGACGGCCGGCTCCTCCGCCCCTTTGAGCTCGCGCCGGGCCGTCCGGCGTTCGAGGGTGAAGGGGAGGGTCCGCACCTGGTTGGCGAAGCGGGCGAAGAGGTGGAAGAGCTCGCCCTCGGAGCCGAAGGCGCCGACCAGCCGGGCATCGCGGCCGACCTCCAGCCGCGGGGTCTCCTGGAGCACGACGTGGACGCGGGCCGTGTCGTCGAGGTGGAGGGTGCGGGCGGTGACCTTCCAGGCCGTCAGGCTCCCCTGGACGAAGCAGGTCTCGGCGCAGACGACGTGGACGGCCTCGACCTCGACCCCGCGGTCGATGCGGATCGAGCCCGCCGACTCCAGGGTCCCGTAGCTCCCGGAGCTCTGGATGACGAGGTTGCCCGGGGCGTGGATCGAGAGCTGCCCCGAGGCGTCGACCTCGATCCGCGCTCCCTGGGGAATGATCAGGGTGGGCGCCAGCTCGGGGACAGCGTCGGTCCATCTCCTTCGCCGGTTCATCGCGCTGGCATCGGGTCGTACTCCCCCGCCCGGGGGCCGCTCCCCGCGCCGAGGAGCAGGCGCTCCTCGTTGGGCCAGCGGTAGTCCAGGATGTAGATCCGCGGGTCGACCGGCCGGTAGTCGCCGCTCTCTGCGTGCCGAATTTCGTAGTGCAGATGGGGGCTCGTGCTCCAGCCGGAGTTGCCGACCGTCCCCAGGACCGCCCCCCGGCGCAGCCGCTCGCCGCGCCGCACCCGGATCTCGGCCAGGTGACCGAAGGCGGTCTAGAAACGGTCGCCGTCCTTGACCAGGACCAGGTTGCCGAGCCGCCACCAGGCGCCGCCTCCATGGCCGGAATGGCCGGGCGGGAGCTGGCCGGCGAAGACGACCGTGCCGTCGGCCGGGGCGTGGACCGGCGTGCCCACCGGCGCCGCGAGGTCGAGCCCGGGGTGGAACTCCGGGGTGTGGGTGAAGGGGCTGCGGCGACGGGCGAAGGAGCTGATGAGGACGAAACGCTCCTTGATCGGGCAGGCGGCCGGGGTCGTCGCGGCGAGATCGGGGTGGGCGCGCTCGAAGGCCTCGACCTCCGCCAGCCGGCTGTCGAGGAGCGCCAGGTCCCCCGTCATCCGCCCGCGCAGCCGCTCCCCTTGCTCCATGGCGTCGGCGTAGATCGAGGCCGGGGCGGGCGGCGCCGCGGCGCGCGGTGAAGCTGGAGGCGGCGATGGCGGATTGCCGAGACCATAGGCGAGGCGGACCTTTGCGGTCTCCAGGCCGAGCCCGCGGCTCCGCTGGGCGAGTTGGGCGATCCGGCCGACCAGGGCCTGCAGGCGCTCCCCCTGCCTGGCGCGCTCGGCCGCCATCCCCTGGTACTCCTGGCTGCTCAGCATTCCCTTGACGACCCCGGGAGCGAGGACGAGGGCGCTGGCGAGGAAGAGCGCGTAGGCGAGGCCGGCGAGTGACCAGAGGGTGAGCTCGGGGCGTCCGACGAAGAGGTAGATCACCCGGCGACGGATGTCGGCCGGGTGGATCTGGATCTCCAAGCCGCGGGCCCGACGCCGGCCGGCGCCGGTGTCGGCGGGGGCGAGGGAGACGACCGCGGCGGCGGCTTTCGTCATCATGGGAGCGGCGCCAGGGCCGGCTGGCCGAACGGGTGGAGCCGGTCGAGGGCCTCCTCGCTGGCGTGCCGGCCGACCGCCGCCAGGAGCTCGGCCTGCACCCCCGGCCCTCCCGCCACGACGTTGCCGGAGCGGAAGAAGCTTTCGCCGCCGTCGAGATCGGTCACCCGCCCGCCGGCCTCGCGGACGAGGACAATGCCGGCTGCGATGTCCCAGGGCGAGAGGCGGAACTCGAAGAAGCCGTCGTAGACGCCGGCCGCGGTATAGGCGAGATCCAGGGCGGCGGCGCCGCAACGGCGGATGGCCTTGGCTTCCAAGAAGGCGTCGCGGAAAGCGGCGAGGTAGAGGTCGATCGTGGCATGGGCGCGGAACGGGTAGCCGGTGGCGAGGAAGGCCCCCTTCAAGCCGGGCTGCGGGGAGACCCGCATGGGCCTGCCGTTCCAGGTCGCCCCGGAGCCCGCGGCGGCGGCGAAGACGTTCTCCCCCGGGGGGTCGTGGATGACCCCGGCCAGGACGTCGTCCCCCTTCCGGCAGGCGACCGAGACGCAGTAGACCGGCAGCCCCTGGAGGAAGTTGGTGGTGCCGTCGAGCGGATCGATCACCCACTCGTACTCGCCGCCCTGGCCGGCACGGGCGCCCCCCTCCTCGGCGAGAACCCGGTGATCGGGATGGCGGGAGAGGATCGTCCGCACGATCGCCTCCTCGCTCTCCTTGTCCGCCCGGGTCACGAAATCGTTCTCCCCCTTCTGCCGGACGTCTAAGGAGGTGCCGCGGAAATACCGGCTGACGACCTCCGCGCCGGCGGCGGCGGCGGCGATCGCGGTATCGAGGAGCTCTCCGTGCATGGGGGGCATTATGACAGGGGGTCTGGGGGGAACGCGTAGCAAGACGCGGGCCAGGGTGCCAGGCGGCTGTCCGTGCGGAGCGGACGAAAAGGGGTGTACACTACCGCGCCCGGCGAATAAAGCCGGCTTCTTTCGCGTTGCAACCCTGGACAGGCGGCGGGAGGTCCGCTGCCATGAGGCCGATCTTCATTCCGGCGGGGACGATTCCTCTCCGCCTCCCCCGCAAGGAATCCACCATGAAACGACAAAGCGCAGCATCCCGTCCGCAGCTCCTGCCGCTCTCCCTCTCCTGTCTCGTCCTCCTCGTCGCCGGCACCGGCTGCTCCCGGGCCAGCGAGAGCGTCATGGCCAAGGTCGAGGGCGACAAGTCCGCCGCGACGGCGTCGACCGCCGCGACCGCCAAGCCCGCCGCTGGCCAGACGACCCCCGCTCCGGCGACCCCGGCCGCTCCCGCCGCCGCGGCACCGGCGCCGGGCGCCGCGCCCGGTCCCGCTCAGCCCGCGCCCAAGCCGGTCGACCCGGCCAAGCTCCCGCCCGTGGTGGCCCGCGTCAACGGCAAGGAGATCAAGAAGGACGACCTGCTCAAGGAGGTCAAGGGGGTCCAGGCCCGGATGGCCCAGCAGGGCGCTCCGGCCGAGGCGGCGCCGGCCGGCCTCTACCAGCAGGTGCTCGACGGCATGATCGCCCGCACCCTTCTCGAGGGCGACGCCAGGACCCAGGGCGTCAGCGTCACCGACGACGAGGTCAAAAAGCAGCTCGACCAGACCCGGGGCCAGTTCCCCAACCCCGAAGCCTTCAAGAAGGCCCTCGCCGACGAGGGGGTCACCGAGGCGCAGCTCCAGGACAACTTCAAGCGCCAGATGATGATCCAGAAGTACATCCAGACCAAGGTCGTCGACGCCTCGAAGATCACCGACGCCGACACCAAGGCCTTCTACGACCAGAACAAGGACAAGATGAAGCAGCCCGAGCGGCTGCACCTGCGCCACATCCTCGTCAAGGTGGAAAAGGACGCCCCGGCGGCCGACAAGCAGAAGGCGAAGGCCAAGGCGGAAGGCTTGATGGCCCGCTTGAAGAAGGGGGAGGACTTCGCCAAGCTCGCCACCGAGAATTCGGACGACCCCGGCTCCAAGGCCAACGGCGGCGACCTCTCCTGGGTCTCCAGGGGCGACACCGTCGAGCCGTTCGAGAAGGCGGCCTTCGCCATGAAGACCAAGAACGAGATGTCCCCGGTGGTCGAGAGCCCCTTCGGCTTCCACATCATCCAGCTCCTCGAGCGCCAGGACGAGAGCACGGTGCCCTACGACCAGGTCAAGGAGAAGATCACCGAGTTCCTGAAGCAGCGCCAGGCCCAGCAGGGGGTCCAGGAGCGAATCCAGGCCCTCAAAGCCAAGGCCAAGGTCGAGACGTTCATCTGAAGGCCTCTGCCAGGGCCGCCTCCCCGCCGGGGGCGGCCAGGTCTTCCAGCCGGAGGGAGGCGAGCGCGGTGAGCGCCTCCGCCCGCTCCTCCAGGCTCCGCGGGCCGGCCGGGAGAGTGGCGTCGAAGCGCTCCAGGTTCAGAGCCGCATCCCGGATCAGCGCCTGGAGGACCCGGAAGGCCCCGTCCGAGAGGGGCGGCTTGCCGCGGTAGATCCCGAGCCTCCCTCCCGGCCGGAGGCTGGGGAACGCCTCTAAACCCAGGAAGCGCAGGAACCAATCGGCGCGGAAGCGGCCGATCGCCGCCACCATCCCGGCATAGTCGGCGATCAGCTCGTCGAGCAGGTTGTTGCGCATGGCCCCGAAGAGACGGCGGGTGAAGTAGTGAGCGCTCTCGTGGTCCCGGCGGATGGCGAGCGAGAGCTCCCGCCACTCCCCCTCCGCGAGCCCCAGGTCGGCCGCGGGAACGGCGCTGTAGGGGCCGTCGGAGAGCAGGATGAAGCGGTCCTGGTAGAGCTCCCGCTGGGGCTTCAGGCGCTCGAGCTCCTCCCCCCAGCTCCCCTGCCGCTCATCCGGCTCCCGGGCCTCCCACTCCCGGCGGAGAGCCGCGACCCGCGCCCAGTTGTTGTAGCCGGAGATCATCAGCGCCCCCTGGGAGCCGGGGACCGGGAACGGCTCGTTGCGATGGCCGAGCGCCTGCACCAGGGCCACGAAGTCCGCCCGGCCTCGCACGGTGAGCACCGGGACGCGACCGGCGGGGCTCGGGTGGAGGGCGAGCTCGACGAGCTCGGGCCGGAGGAGCGGCAGGCCGGCGGCCTCGGGGAGGTCCGCGGGCGGCACCCCGCGGAGGGTCGCGGCCCGATAGGCCTCGGTGCCGCTCATCCCCTCCCGGATGGGAAAACGGAGCTGGGGCAGGTGCTCTCTGAGGACCGCCCAGGCCCCGCGCTCCCGCGCCGAGCTCGCCCAGCCCTCCCAGCAGGCGACGAAGGGCTCGTCCGGCGGGGGCAGCCGGATCTTGTCGGGCCGAATCCTGTCGGGAATCTTGAAGACGTTCTCGTTGTAGCGGAGAAGCTCCTCGCACTCCGCGCCCGAGGCCCCGAGGCGGCGGAGGACCGCTTCTTGAAACTCCCAGGTCACGATGCTAGCCTAATTTAGCTTGGCCGTAATCGAGAAGCTTTACCTCATCCTGAGTCGTGCCGCCATCCTGGCCCTCTGGATACCGGCCCTGCCTGCCGCCACGCCTGCCACCACGCTCCCTGCCCCGGCCGGCCTCGGTCTCTTAGACGCGGTAGAGCTCATGCTGGAGCACGATCCCAACGTCGCGATCGTCCGCGCTCAGCTCCGCTCCTCCAAGGGGGCCCTCCTCGTCGCCTCCGGGCAGTTCGATCCGCTGCTCACCGACCAGCTCACCCGGGCGAGCACCCGGACCCCGCTTTCCCCGCTCGCCCGCCGCGAGCAGAAGACGACCGCGAACGATCTCGGCTTGGTCCAGCAGTTCCGGACCGGGCTCTCGATCGAGCCCCAGCTCCAACTGCTGCGGACCGAGGACCCGACCCTCGCCCCCGGGGGGGTGAACGTGGGGACCTTGGCCTTCACCTTCCGCCAGCCGCTCCTCCGCGGGCGGGGGCGGGCGGCGACCGCGGCCCTGGAGATCTCGGCGGAGCGGGAGGTCAGGGCGAGCGGGCTCGACCTCGCCCAGGCGACCGCCCAGCGGATCGTCGTCGTCGCCGACCAGTACTGGTCTTTCAAGGCGGCGGAGGAGAACCTCGACATCCTGCGGGAGAGCGAGCGCAGCTCGCGAGAGCTGCTCGAAACGACCCGCAAGCTGGTCGCCGCCGACCAGACTCCGGCCGCCGAGCTGATCCAGCTCGAAGCCAACCTCGCCGCCAAGGAGACCTCGCGGATCGGCGGCGAAACCGCCCTCTTCAAGGCCCGGCAGGATCTGGGGCGGGAGATCGGCCTGGACGCCGGCGCGATCGCCGCCCTCCCCCTCCCGGCCGAGCCCTTCCCCGCCGTCCGCGCCGTCGACGTCCCGCCGCCGGGGACCGCCAGCCGCTTCGTGGCCCAGGCCCTCGCCCGGCGGGCCGACCTGCAGGCGGCGCGCGAACGGGTCGCCGAGAGCGACGCCCTGGTCCGCGCCGCCGACAACGCGCGCAAGCCACAGCTCGACCTCCTTCTCACCCCCAGCTATACCGGGTTGGTGGAAGGGGGCGGGGCGGGCACCTTCTTCTCCCCGCTCTACAGGAACGTCCCGGGGGGGAACGTGGCGCTCGGCTTCGCCCTCTCCTGGCCGACCCTCGGCAACCGGGAGCGGGGGGCGCTGGAGCAGACCCTGGCCGGCCGGCAGGCCAACGCCCTCCGGGTCGACCTCGCGGTCAAGGAGATCGGGGCCGACGTCCCCACCGCTTTAGACGGCGTGGCGAGGAGCGCCCTCCAGCTCGAAAGGTCGACCGATGCGGTGCGCCTCTTCGAGCGCACCGTGGTCAATGAGGAGAAGAAGCTGCGCGCCGGCACCTCGACTCTATTGAACGTCATCACCCAGCGCGACCGGCTGACCGCCTCCCGCCAGGGGCAGGTCTCGGCCCAGCTCGCCCTGGCCTTGGCCGTCGTCGAGCTGCGCTTCGCGACCGGCACCCTGCTTTCCGTCGAGGGCGAGAACCCGGCCGTCCGCTACGGCCGGCTCACCACCCTCCCAAAGCCGGAGGAGGCCGGGCCATGATCTTCCGCAAGGTGGCCCTGGAACGGCTCTCCTCCCCCGAGCAGCTCGACCAGCTCATGCAGGTCACCAACCCCCAGGGGTGGCTCGCCCTGACCGGCCTCTCCGCCCTTTTGGCCGCCGCCCTCCTCTGGGGGTTCTTCGGTTCGGTCCCCACCGAGACCACGGGCGAGGGGATCCTGCTCCGCCAGGGCGGAGTCTCCGATCTCGTGGCCGCCGGCGCCGGCCAGGTCGAGGAGGTCCAGGTCCGGGTCGGCGACGTCATCGAGAAGGGCCAGGTGGTCGCCAAGATCCACCAGGAGTCCCTCCTGCGGCAGATCAACGACAGCCGCGCCAAGGAGGCCGACCTGCAGGCCGAGTACCAGTCCCTCCAGCGCTCGGCCGAGGAGCAGAAGCGCCTCCGCCTCCGCGACCTGGCGCAGCAGCGCTCGAACCTCGAACGGACGATCGCCACCCTGGAAAAGAACGTCAGCCTCCTGGAGCAGCGGGTCGCCGCCGAGAAGAAGCTCCTGGACGACGGCCTCATCACCCACCAGACCTATCTGGAGACCGAGCAGAGCTTGAACACCTCGCGCGACCAGCTCGCGAGCTCGCGCCTGGAGCGGAGCGGACTGGAGCTCAAGGACCTGACCGCCCAGCAGCAGCTCGACCAGCAGTTGGAGACCCGGCAGAACGCCATCCGCGACCTCGCGATCCAGATCCGGGAGGACCGGGCCAGGCTGGCGGAGAACGTCGGCGTCGTCTCGCCGTTCTCCGGGAGGGTGCTGGAGCTCCTGGTCGTCCGCGGCGACGTCGTCAACCCCGGCACCCCCATCCTCTCGGTCGAGGTCCTCTCGGAAGAGCTGCAGGCCGTGCTCTTCGTTCCGGCCGCGGAAGGCAAACGCATCCACACGAAGATGCCGGCCCGGATCTCGCCGACGACCGTCAAGCGCGAGG
>JAXDLD010000677.1:0-6634 GCA_034666805.1 Acidobacteriota bacterium | reverse complement strand
CTCGCTCAAGCTCCCGGGGGCCGCCGCCTTCTATCCGCCGGGGGGGCACCAGCGCTGGTCGCTCCCCGCCCAGCACCTGATGGATCTGGTGACCGGGCGGCTGCCGCGCGGGAATGCCGCCGGCTGGGCGATTGTTGCCCTCGACGCCGCGAGCCTCGAGCAGGCCGAAGCGCTGGCACCGGGCCTGGCGCACCTGGTCTCCCCAGAGGCGGCCGCGGGCGGCCCCCCGCCGCGAACCTTGCGTCTGGGGCTGTGGCTCGACCCCCCGCGCGCGCTGGCGATCGTCAGCCGGCTGGAGAAGGCCCTGGAGGCGGTGCCCTTCCTCGACCCCCAGCAGGTGCGGCGCTGGCGCGACGCGGAGACCGTCCTCACCCCCATCGCCCGCTGCGGGCGGGCGGGGCTCGCGGCGGCGGGTCCCCCCGATGCGTTCACCCTGCGGCTCTCCGGCTGCGAGGGCCGCGATTGACACCGGGGGCCTATTTCCAATAGCTTACGCGTTTGGCCCGGTTGGAGGTCTTCCTATGCGCATTTGGCTCGATCAGGTCCGAGAGGAACCTTTCAACTGGGATGAGAAGGAGAAGGTCGCTCCGGAGGAGCTCGATCGGCCGGAGCTGCTCGAGCTGGGGCCGGTCGCCTGGCGCGGCCAGGTGATCTTCGTCGATCCCGGGTTCTTCCTGCGGGCGCACCTCTCCTACGAACAGACCCTGAGCTGCAACCGGTGTCTCAAGCCGATCCACGATCCCGTCAACTCGGACGTCGAGCTGATGATCGAGGTCGACCGGCCGGGCCGGGGATATGGCACGCATGGAGGCGGCGAGCACGAGCTCAAGGACGAGGATCTGGGGACGATGTACGTCGAGGGCGAGGTCCTCGAGACGCGCCCCATCTTGATCGAGCAGCTCCAGCTCAACATCCCCATGAAGCCGCTCTGCCAGGACGATTGCAAGGGCCTCTGCCCGGTCTGCGGCATCGACCGCAACACGGGCTCCTGCACCTGTGAGGAGAAGACCGAGGACCCCCGCTGGGCGGCCCTCGCCGTCCTCAAGGACCGAATGCCCGGATAAGACACACCTGATAAAGACCCCCTGATAAAGACCCAAAGCCGTTCCCGAGAACCGAACCCACTTCCGAGGCCACGACGATGCCGAATCCCAAACGACGCCATTCCAAGGCCCGCCGCGACCGCCGCCGGGCCCACGACGCCCTCCCCCAGCCCGCCATTTCGACCTGCCCGAGCTGCGGCGAGGCCAAGATCCCCCATCGCGCCTGCCCGAAGTGCGGCCAGTACCGCGGGCGGCAGGTGATCGAGGGCACCGAGAACATCTAGCACCGGTCCGGGGGGCTTTCCCCCTGTCAAGCCGATCATGCTGCGCATCGCCGTGGATGCCATGGGTGGAGACTTCGCGCCGCAATGTGCGGTCGAGGGAGCGGTGCGCTCGGCGCGCGAGGACGGCGCCGCGATCCTCCTGGTCGGCGACCGCGCCCAGCTCGAGGCCGAGCTCGCCCGCCTGGGCTACCGGGCGGAAGGTGCCCCGGGAAACGCCGGCGGTATCGAAGTCGTCCATGCCGAGGAGGTGGTGGGCATGGACGAGCCCGCCATCACCCCGATCCGCAAGAAGCGCCGCTCCTCGATCCGCATCTGCTCCGAGCTGGTCAAGGAGGGGCGGGCCCAGGCCATGGTCACCGCCGGCAACACCGGGGCGGCCATGATCTGCGCCAAGATGGTGATCGGCACCATCCCCGGCGTCGACCGCCCGGCTTTGGCCGCCGTCCTCCCCAACGCCGCCGGCCGTACGGTCCTCCTGGACGTCGGCGCCAACGTCGACACCAAGCCGACCCAGCTCCGCCAGTTCGCCGTCATGGGCCACTTCTACGCCCAGGCGGTGATCGGCACCCCGGCGCCCCGGATCGGCCTGATGTCGATCGGCGAGGAGGAGGGGAAGGGGACCGACCTGACCCGCGAGGTCTTCCGGGTGCTCAAGAAGACGGGCTTGAACTTCATCGGCAACGTCGAGGGGCGGGACGTCTTCAACGGCACCTGCGACGTCATCGTCTGCGACGGCTTCGTCGGCAACGTCGTCTTGAAAAGCGCCGAGGCGCTGGCGGAGCTCATCGGCAAGATGCTCCGCGAGGAGCTCGAGCGGAGCCCCCGCACGAAGGCGGGGTACCTGCTCGCCAAGCCCGCCTTCGACCGCTTCCGCACCCGGGTCGACTACAGCGAGTACGGCGCCGCCCCCCTCCTCGGGGTCAACGGCGGCTGCTTCATCGGCCACGGCCGCTCGAACGCCCACGCGATCCAGAACGCCGTCCGCCGGGCGGTCGAGTTCTCGGCCGCCGAGCTGCACCGGAAGATCCACGACAAGGTGGCGGAGCTGCAGAGCCAGGAGGACAAGCTGCACGCGGATACCGGGGACGCCGGGGATAAGAGCGGCTCCGGCGGCCACCAGGAGGCCTCGGCGCGATGATCGCCTTCACCTTTCCCGGCCAGGGCTCGCAGAAGGTGGGGATGGGGCGCGCCTGGGCCGCGGCCTCGGAAGCCGCCCGCCGGACCTTCGAGGAGGCGGACGAGGCCCTGGGCTTCCCGCTCTCCCGGCTCTGCTTCGAAGGACCGGAGGAGGAGCTGGGCCTGACCGCCAACACCCAGCCGGCCCTCCTCGCCACTTCGATCGCCGTCCATCGGGCCATCGCCGGCTCCGGGCTCGAACCGGTGGCGATGGCCGGGCACAGCCTGGGCGAGTACTCGGCCTTGGTGGCCGCGGGCGCCCTCGACTTCGCCACCGCCTTGCGGCTGGTGCGCAAGCGGGGCGAATTCATGCAGGACGCGGTGCCGGTGGGGCAGGGGGCCATGGCCGCGATCCTCGGCCTGGAGGCGGACGCGGTCGCCGCGCTCGCCGCCGATGCCGCCAATGCCGCGCCTCCGGGCTCCGGCGAGGTCTGCGCGGTGGCCAACCTGAACGGCCCGGGGCAGACGGTGATCG
Source organism: Acidobacteriota bacterium (assembly GCA_034666805.1). GTDB lineage: Bacteria > Acidobacteriota > Thermoanaerobaculia > Multivoradales > UBA5704 > DASQPA01. Next base: position 3,656 of record JAXDLD010000677.1, on the reverse strand, counting down.
CCGGCCACAAGGGGGCGATCGACCGCGCCGTGGCCCTGGCGAAGGAGCGGGGGGCGCGCAAGGCGACGCTCCTCGCGGTCTCCGCTCCCTTCCACTCGCCGCTCATGCGGCCGGCGCGGGAGGCCATGGCCGGGCTCCTCGCCGAGACGGAATTCAGAGACCCGCGGGTGCCGGTGGTGAGCAACGTCGACGCCGCCCCGGTGACCGCGGGCGCCGCCGCCCGGGACGCCCTCGTCCGCCAGATCGACAGCCCGGTGCGCTGGGTCGAGTCGGTGCTTTGGATGGCGGGAGAGCTGGGGGTGAAGACCTTCGTCGAGGTCGGCCCCGGGACGGTCCTGACCGGCATGAACCGCCGGATCGCCGTCGGCACCACCTGCGCCGCCGTGGGCGATCCCGACCTGTTGCGCAAGTTCCTGGACAGCCAGAGCGCGGAGAAGAGCGCCGGGAAGGCCGAGGAGTAGAGAGGCATGTTCCGACTCGAAGGCAGGACCGCCCTGGTGACCGGGGCCTCGCAGGGGATCGGCGAGGCCGTGGCGCGCCGTCTGGCCGCCCAGGGCGCCAAGGTGGTGCTCGCGGCGCGCAACCTGGAGAAGCTCGGGGAGGTGGCGGCCGCCATCGCCGCGGCGGGCGGGACGGCGCACGCCCTGGCGCTCGACGTCTCCGAGCCGGAGACCGTCGGCGGCATCCTGAAGAGCCTGCCCGCCGACTTCGCCGAGATCGACATCCTCGTCAACAACGCCGGGGTCACCGCCGACGGCCTCCTCCTCCGCATGAGCCTCGACGACTGGGAGCGGGTCCTGAAAACCAACCTGACCGGCGCCTTTGCCTTGACGAAAGAGCTGGTGCGGGGCATGATGCGGCGCCGCTGGGGGCGGGTGATCTCGATCTCCTCGGTGGTGGGCCTCATGGGGAACGCGGGCCAGGCCAACTACGCGGCCTCGAAGGCGGGCCTGATCGGCTTCAGCAAGTCGCTCGCCCGCGAGCTCGGGAGCCGCAACATCACGGTCAACGTCGTCGCCCCGGGTTATATCGAGACCGCCATGACGGCGGCGCTCCCCGCGGCCGCCCGCGAACCGCTGGTCGCCGCGATCGCCTTGGGGCGCCTCGGCACGGTCGAGGACGTCGCCGCCGCCGTGCTCTACCTGGCGAGCGAGGAGGCGGGCTACGTGACGGGCGAAACCCTGAACCTGTCGGGCGGGCTCTACATCTGAAGTCAGATGGACTAAAGCCCGCCCTTTGTGTTAGAACCGGACCCCGAAAAGGAACTGAAGGAGGGATACCCATGGCGGTTGCAGACAAGGTCAAGAGCATCATCGTCGAGCAGCTCGGTGTCGATGCCGACGAAGTGACGAACGACGCGAGCTTCACCGACGACCTCGGTGCCGACTCGCTCGACATCGTCGAGCTGGTGATGGCGTTCGAAGAGGAGTTCGGGATCGAGATCCCGGACGAAGAGGCGGAGAAGATCAGCAACGTCCGCGAAGCCGTCGAGTACATCGAGCACAACGCCGGCGACCAGAACTAGGGTCTCCCCTCCCCACGGAACGAACCTCCAGACCGATCCCTCGATAACCTTGGATTCCATAGCGCGCCGCCGCGTCGTCGTCACCGGAGTAGGTCTGGTCTCACCCCTGGGGGTGGGCACCGAGACCAACTGGCGCGGCCTGCTCGAAGGGCGGAGCGGGATCGGTCCCATCACCCGCTTCGATCCCAAGGACTACCCGGCGCGGATCGCCGGCGAGGTGCACGGGTTCAACCCGCAGGACTACGTGGACAAGAAAGAGGTCAAGAAAAGCGACCTCTTCATCCACTTCGCCCTCGCGGCCTCCCGTTTCGCGCTGGAGGACTCGGGGCTCCAGATCGACGAGGCGAACGCCGACCGGGTGGGGGTGATCATCGGCTCCGGGATCGGCGGCCTGCCGCTCATCGAGGCGACCCACACGATCCTGATGGAGCGGGGGCCGAGCCGGGTCTCGCCCTTCTTCATCCCCGGCCTGATCGTCAACATGGCCGCCGGGCAGGTGTCGATCCGTTACGGGGCGCGCGGCCCCAACACCTCGCCCGCCACCGCCTGCACCACGGGCCTTCACGCGGTAGGCGACGCCTTCCGGCTGATCCAGCACGGCGACGCCGACGCCATGATCACGGGCGGCAGCGAGGCGGTGGTGACGCCGCTCGCCGTCGCCGGGTTCTGCGCCATGCGGGCCCTGTCGACCCGGAACGACGACCCCCAGCACGCCTCCCGTCCATGGGACGCCGACCGCGACGGTTTCGTGATGAGCGAAGGGGCGGGGATCGTCGTTTTAGAGGAGCTCTCGGTGGCGCTCGCCCGCGGGGCGCCGATCTACGCCGAGGTGGTCGGCTACGGCATGAGCGCCGACGCCTATCACATCTCGGCTCCCCACCCCGAGGGGCGCGGCGCCGTCCTCTGCATGCGGGCGGCGATGAAGGATGCCGGCCTGCCGCTCGATTCGGTGGGCTACATCAACGCCCACGGCACCTCGACGACCCTCGGCGACCTCTCCGAGGTGCGGGCGGTCAAAGAGGTGTTCGGCGAGCACGCCTACAAGCTGGCCGTCTCCTCGACCAAGTCCTCGACCGGCCACCTTCTGGGAGCGGCCGGCGGTTTGGAATCGGGGATCCTGGCCTTAGCCATCCGCGAGCAGGTGCTCCCGCCGACGATCAACCTCGAACACCCGGGCGAGGGCTGCGACCTCGACTTCGTGCCCAACCAGGCACGGAAGGTCGACCTCGAGGTGGCGATCACCAACTCGTTCGGCTTCGGGGGGACGAACGCATCGGTGGTGATGAAGCGGTATCGCGCGTAGGCCTACCTCTTCTTCTCCCTGACCTCCACCCCCTCCACCTTCACCTCCTCCGCCAGGTTGCGCTCGAAGAACTCCGTCATCCGCTCGTAGAAGTGGCGGTTCGAGTCCTCCATGAAGCCGTGCTTCTGGCGCGGGTAGATCGCCTCCTCGAAGGGGATCTTGGCCTTCACCAGCTTGTCGGTCAAGACGATCGTGTTCTGCGGGTGGACGTTGTCGTCCGCCGTGCCGTGGACGAGGAGCAGCCGGTCCTTCAGGTTCTCGGCGAAGCTGATCGGCGAGGAGAGCCGGTATCCGTCGGGGTTGTCCTGCGGCCGGTCGAGGTAGCGCTCGGTCCAGATCGAGTCGTAGAGGGCCCAGTCGGTGACCGGGGCGCCGGAGACCCCGGCCTTCCAGACCCCGGGGGCGTTGAACAGGCAGTAGAGAGTGTTGGCGCCGCCGCCCGACCAGCCCCAGAGGCCGAGCCGGGAGGTGTCGACCCAGCCGAGCGTCTTCAGGTAGGCGACCCCGGCGAGCTGGGCCTCCAGGTTGCCGTTGCCCATCCGCCGGTGGTCGCGGTCGCCGCCGGCCCGGCCGAAGAAGAGGGAGGAGCGGTTGTCGACCATGAAGACGGCGTAGCCGCGGGTCGCCATCAGCTTGTGCCAGGCGTTGCGACCGCGGGTGTCCCAACCGTTCGCCACCACCTGGGAGCTGGGGCCGCCGTAGTGGTAGACGATCGCCGGGTAGCGGCGCTTGGGGTCGAAGCCGGCCGGCCTCAAGAGCCGCGCCGGGAGCTTGACCCCGTCCGGACCGTCGATCGTCAGGTACTCCCAGCGCGGCAGGGCGGCCGGG
>JAXDLD010000676.1:0-9383 GCA_034666805.1 Acidobacteriota bacterium | reverse complement strand
CCCATGCCCATCAACCTCGACACCATCAACCAGCTCTACAACATGAACCTCTCGAGCCAGGAGCTCGAGCAGTTCTTCGCCTCGGTGGCCGAGCCCATCGAGCACGTCCGCACGTCGGAGGACGTCGTGGTGTCGAAGATTGGCCGCGCCCTCTACGAGAAGTTCTTCCGCGGCTATACCCGGAAGCAGTGGGGCCTCGATCCTTCGCAGCTCGACGCCATGGTGACCGCCCGGGTGCCGGTCCGCACCAACCGCGACGACCGCTACTTCACCGACTCCTATCAGGCGATGCCGAAGCGGGGCTACACGCGCCTCTTCGAGAACATGCTCGATCACACGAACATCAAGGTGCTCTTGAACTGCGACTACCGCGAGGTCCAGAGCTTCGTGCCGTACCGCAAGCTGATCTTCACCGGGCCGGTCGACGAGTACTTCGGCTACCGCTACGGCAAGCTCCCCTACCGGTCGCTCCAGTTCCGTCACGAGACCCTCCCCGAGCGGGTCCACCAGCCGGCGCCGGTCGTCAACTTCCCCAACGAGCACCCCTACACCCGGGTGACCGAGTTCAAGTACCTGACCGGCCAGGAGCACGAGAAGACCAGCCTGGTCTACGAGTACCCGACGGACGAGGGCGATCCGTACTACCCGGTGCCGCGGCCGGAGAACGCGGAGATCTACAAGAAGTACCAGGCCCTGGCCGAATCGACCGAGGACGTCCACTTCGTGGGCCGGCTCGCCACCTACAAGTACTACAACATGGACCAGGTGGTGGCGCAGGCGCTCTCGGTCTACTCCCGGATCACGGGCCGGAAGCGCGCCGACTCGACCCGGGCCACCGCGCCGACCCTGGCCGCCGCGCTCAAGGAGCGTCCGGTCGCGGTCGGCACGACGGTGACGGTGGGGACGGCGGTGGCGACCGTCGGTGCGGCGGCGAACGAGACCAAGGTCGCTCGCGGGGCCTAAGGGAACTGCGCGGGGCTGAACCCCACGTCGACGATGCTGCAACCCTCGACGACGTGGATGCCCTGCCGCCGGGCCTCCGCGATCACCTGGCGGTCGGCGGCGCCGGGGTTCATCCAGACCTCGCCGGCCCCTTTTTCGGCAAACTCGGGGAGGACCTCCAGGGTCACCGGCGGCGGCAGGTAGACGCTGATCCGGTCGAGGTCGTCCGGCACGTCGCGCACGCTGGTGAGGGTCGGCAGGCCCTCCACCTCTTTTTGCTGCGGATTGAGGTTGATGGGGAAGACGCGCCAGCCGGCCCGGAGGTAGGCGCGCACGCACTTGTTGCCGAACTTCCTGCGATCGTTCGAAGCTCCGACGACGGCGATGGTCTTCATGGCGAGCCCTCTCCTATAAGCCTCTACGCGCTACGATCCTACGACCGTACCACCATCCGCTCGTCGCCCATCCGCTTGGTGGCCCCGGTGGAGTCGAGGTGCTCGAGGAGCGGGATTGCCCACTTCCTGGAGAGCCCGAAGCGGTCCTTGAAATCGGCGACCGAGAAGCGCTCCCAGGCGGTCTCACGGAGCGCCCGTCGCAGATCGGTCAGGGCCGAGGCGGCGAGGACGAGCCCGGCGGGCAGCCGGACGAGCTGGCCGCGGGCCACCAGGTGCCGGACGACGCCGTCCAGGATCTGCGGCTTGGTCTTCAAGTCGGTCTGGAGGTCGGTTGGGCCCGGGGGAGTCAGGCCGGCCTTCTGGAAACGTTCGAGGACGGCGGCGGCGAGGCTTGACTCCTCGGCGGTGAGCTCCGACCCGCGGCCGGGCAGGACTACCTGATCGCCCCGCACGGCGAGCACCTTCTGGGCTTCCAGCCAGGCGAGGTAGACGTCCGACAGGTCCGCCGCCTTGCCGCGGAGGATGCGCCGCACCGCCTCCGCCTTGGGCATCCCCACCGCCATGCGATCCTTCTGGAAGTACTCCTTGAGCACCCGGCGGGCGCGCTCGACCAGGCGCTGGTAGGCGGCCGGGTGGACGAAGCGCCGCCCGTGGCCGGTCCCCTCCGGCACCTCCAGGAGGCGCCCTTCGGCGGCCAAGGCAGCGAGATCCGCCGTCACCCCGGCCGGGGCCACCCCCAGCCGGCGGGCCAGCTCGGGGGCCTCGGCGCCGCGCTCGCCCGCTCCCGTCACCCAGAGCCCCAGGATCGCCCGGAGGTCCCCCTGGAGGGCGGTCACGGCGGGTTCGAGGGCGGTACCGCGCGGCCGGCGCCAGAGGGGATCGAGGATCTCGCCGCCGCCGAGGGTCGTGGCGGGAGAGGGGCGGCGGACGACGAAGCGGTCGCCGCGCACCGCCACCACCGGGGCGGCCAGGCGGATCTCCACGAGCCCGCTCTCCCCCGGCTCGATCGCCGTTTCCGGGCTCCCCGGAATTCCGAGCGGCCGCATCCGTCCCACCGCCTCGCTCGCGAAGAGGTGGAGCCGGACCGGCACGGAGCCGGAGAGGGGGGCCGGCGCCCCGGGGAGGAGGGTGAAGCGGGCGGCGAGCCGGGTCGTCGCGAGGAAGGCGCCGGGGGTGACGAGCTCCAGGCCGCGGTGCAGCTCTTCCAAGGGGATGCCGGTGACCTGGAGCGAGGTGCGCTCGCCGGCCCGGGCCGCCTCCCGCGGCTCGCCATGGACCTGGATGCTCCGCACCCGCGCCGTGCCGCCGCGCGGCAGGATCTCCAGGGTGTCGCCGGTCTTGATGGTTCCGGAGACGAGGGTGCCCGTCACCACCGCCCCCAGCCCCTTCAAGTGGAAGGCGCGGTCGAGCGGCAACCGGGCGGGCCGGCTCGCGGCGTCCCGCTTCCCTCCCACCTGCCGGGCGATCTGGAAGAGGGCCTCCTTGAAGAGGGGTAACCCCTCGCCCGTGGTCGACGAGACCGGCAGGACGGCCGAGCGGGCGAAGGGGGTGCCGGCGAGGAGCTCCTCGACCTCCAGCTGGGCGAGCTCCAGGAGGTCGGGGGTGACGCGGTCGGCCTTGGTCAGGGCCACGAGCCCGGCCGGGATGCCGAGAAGCGAGCAGACCGCCAGGTGCTCCCGGGTCTGCGGCTTGACCCCCTCGTCCGCCGCCACCACGAGCAGCATGACCCGGATACCGCCGAGGCCGGCGAGCGCGTTGTGGAGGAAGCGCTCGTGCCCAGGGACGTCGACGAAGCCGACCTGGAGGTCCCCCTCGGTCAAGTGGGCGAAGCCGATGTCGATCGTGATGCCGCGCGCCTTCTCCTCGGCCCAGCGGTCGCAGTCGATCCCGGTCAGGGCCAGGACGAGGCTGGTTTTGCCATGGTCGATGTGGCCGGCAGTGCCGACGATGACGCGGGCGGGCATGCTCTACGGCTTGGGAGCCAGGACCTCGCGCGCCAGCCGGCTGATGGTGGCGCCGTCGGCGGCGGCGCCGAAGCGGGCCATCATCTCCTTCATGATCTGTCCCATGGCGGCGTTGCCGGCGAGGCCGCGCTCGGCGACCAGGGCCGTGATGGCGGCCCGGATCTGCCCCTCGTCGACCTGGGCCGGGAGGTAGGCGGCGAGGAGCTTCCCCTCGCGCTCCTCCTTTTCCGCCAGCTCGGGGCGGTTGCCCTTCCGGTACTGCTCGGCCGCCTCCTCGCGCTGCTTGATGGCCTTGCGGGTCAAGGAGGCGAAACCCGCCTCGTCGATCTCGGCACCCTTGGCGATGCGTTCGTTCTTGACCGCGGAGAGGAGCATCCGGAGCGTGCTCAGGCGCTCCTTGTCGCCCGCCTTCATGGCTTCCTTGACGTCGGTTTCGAGGCGCTCTTGGGGTGGGGTCGGGGTCGTCATCCGTTGATTATCCCACGGACCCTCTACTCCACCTTGTACGTCACCCCGTCCGACCGCCCGAGGTCGTCGGTCACCACCAGGCGGTGGGTGCCGCGGGCGGGAGGGAGGAAGAGCTTTTCCTCGGGGGTGTTGGTGGCGACCAGGAGGCCGTCCTGGTACCAGAAGAGATGGGTGGCGCCGGGGCCGGCGCGGGCGACTAAGGGGATGCGCTGGAACTCCGGCGGGGCGTCCTTCCGCAGGCGGTAGGCGGTCGCGGCGTCGGGCGAGACGATCTTCGGCGCCTCGCCCGAGGGGATCCCCTGGCAGCCGGCAGCCAGGCGCGGCAGGTCGTCGACGTGATTGCCCTGGGACCGCCACCAGGCGGCGAGCTCGGGCGGGTAGACGGTCAGGACCCGGAAGCGGTGCGCCCGGGCGGTGACGCAGTCGCCGGAGAGGAGGTCGCCGGTCTGGGTGTCGACCAGCACCTGCCGGTGGTAGGAGCAGGCGGAGAGCTTCGAGCGCCCGGGGAGGTAGGGGACCCGGATGCGGGTCGGGCAGTAGGGCCCGGGCAGCTCGTGGCTCTCGGCGCAGACCTCGATCTCCTCGGGCTCGACCCCGAGCGGCTTCCGCGGCCCTTCGGCGCCGCCACCCCCCCCAATATTGCGCTCGATCGCGCGGAAGAGGTCGAAGAGAAGGGGGCCGGCGTGCTGGCTGCCGGAGATCCCCTGGACCGGCCGGGCATCGAAGTTCCCGACCCAGACGCCGATCGTGTAGCGCCCCGACCAGCCGACCGCCCAGGCGTCGCGGTGGCCGTAGGAGGTGCCGGTCTTCCAGGCCACCGCCGGCACGTCGCGGGCGATGTCCCAGGCGTCGGGGAGGTCGGGGCGGCGGAGGTCGGTGAGAATGCCGGTGATCGCCCAGGCCGCCTCGGGCGAGAGCAGGCGGTCGGAGGCGGGCTCGGCTTTGGGCCGGCTGGGACTACTGTGGCGCCCACGCTGGCGGAGATGGGGCAGCTCGGGGCCCTCTTCGAGCGTCCGATAGGGTTCGTAGAGCCCGCCTTGGGCGAGGGTGGCGTAGAGATTGGCGAGGTCCAGGAGGGTGACTTCGCCCGCCCCGAGGATGAGCGGCAGGCCGTAGCGGGCGGAGGGGCGGTCGAGGGTCTCCAGGCCGCCCCGCAGGAGGAGCTTGTGGAAGTCGGCCAGGCCGACCTCGGAGAGGAGGCGGACGGCGGGGGCGTTGAGCGAGTGGACGAGCGCCTCGCGCACGGTCACCCGGCCGTGGTACTGGCCGTCGTAGTTCTCCGGCACATAGCCCGAGTAGTCGGTGGGGACGTCCAGGACATAGGAGTCGGGGAGGAGCCGACCCTGGTCGAGCGCCATGCCATAGAGGAAGGGCTTGAGGGTCGAGCCCGGCGAGCGGCGGGCGGTCGCCCCGTTCACCTGCCCCTGGTGCCGGCGGTCAAAGAAATTGGCCGAGCCGACAAGGGCGCGGACGGCGCGGGTCCGGTTCTCGATCACGACCACCGCGGCGTTGCCGATCCCCTCGGAGGCCAGCTCCGCCGCCCGCCGCGCGACCTGCTCCTCCGCCGTCCGCTGGAGGCGGCGGTCGAGGCTGGTGCGGAGCCGGGCCGAACCCTGGAGGGAGGGGTGCGGCCCCAGCCGGGCGGCGATCAGCTCGCACCAGTGGGGGGCGGCGAAGGGCGGCCGGCGGCGCACGGCGGGGATGGGCTGCCTCTGGGCCGCCGCGATCTCACCCGCCGGGAAGGCGCCGCGGGCGGAGAGCTGGGCGAGCACCCGGTCGCGGGCGGCGCGGGCCGCCGTCTGGCCGCGGAGGCCGGTCGTGGGGTCGTAGCGCAGGGGGGAGCGGGGGAGGGCGGTCAGGAGCGCGATCTCCCCCAGGGACAGCCGCTCCGGCGATTTGCCGAAGTAGAACCAGGCGGCCGCCCCCACCCCCTCGACGTTGCCGCCATAGGGCAGGAGGTTCAAATAGATCTCCAGGAGCCTCTTTTTCGAGTAGCGGCGGGTGAGCTGGAGGGCGCGGAAGCTCTCGCGGACCTTGGAGGCGAGGTTGCGCCGCCGGGGTTCGGCCATGCGGGCGATCTGCATGGGGATGGTCGAGCCGCCCGAGATCACCGCGCGGGCCCGCAGGTCGGCCCAGCCGGCGCGGAGGATGGCGAGCGGGTCGACCCCGGGGTGATGCCAGAAGCGCTGATCCTCGGAGGCGACCAAGGCGCGCGGCAGCTCCGGGGGGAGGTCTTGGAGGCGCACGGGGAGCCGCCAGCGGCCGTCCTCCGGGAGGAGGAAGCGCAGGGGCTCCCCCTCGCGGTCCGCGATCACCACCGCCGGCGGCCGATCGAGGGCCTGCCAGGGGAAGGGGGAGAGGCGGTCCAAGAGGAGGAAGAGGAGGAGGATGGCGATCGGGGTGAAGAGGAGGATGAGGGCGAGCCTCTTTTTCCGGGTAAGGCCCCTCAGCCCCCGGGGGAGAGTGGCGGTGTGCACCGGCATCATCCTCTCGCGACCACGACACCCTTCAGTGAGCTTTCGCGCGAGATAGCCAGTAGGTAGGGCGGCGGCTGTCGTGTGCAACAGCGAGGACCCGCACCAAATCGTCTCCGTATGTTCGGTAGATGAGGTTGTAGGGGTAATGCCTGAACACGTAGCGCCGCGTGTTCACTTTGAAAAGGGGCCAGCGATGGGGTGCGGAAGCGACCTGTTCGACGGCGTGGTTCAGGTCCGCCAGAAAGCCCTCTTCCGCAGCGAGGCTCCGCTTCCGGTACCAGTCTCGAGCCTTCTCGACCTCGCGCACGGCCGCTGGGTGGAAGATCAGGCGGCTACGGGCCACCGCGACCGCGCATGAGCCTCTCGCGGAGATCTTCCCAGGGAACGCCCTGGACCGCTCCAGACTCCATCTCTGCTGCACGGCTTTCGAGCTCGGCCAACCAGACGCCTTCTGCCTCGGCATCTGCCTGCTCGAGGCTGTCGAGCAGCCGCGCCGCCACTTCAGCGCGGTCGTGCTCGTCCAACTTCAAGGCCTGGTGAACGACCTCTTCTACGACGGGATTCATGCTGAAAGTTTAGCACGCTCCTTGCGGCCGCCTCCTACCGCACCTTCACCTCGATCCGCCCCCGCTCCCCCGTCGCCTGGAAGGCCGGGTTGTACATGGCCTCGGCGTGGATGGGCGGCAGGCGGAACTTGCCGGGGGCCACGGCGCGGGCGAGGGTGTAGAAGCTCACCCAGGAGTTGGACGGCAGGCTCGTGAAGACGAGGATGCGGTCGTCGCGCAGGTCCAGGTAGTCGATCGTGTTGTTGGCGTCCGTCACCCAGGGGAGGGTCTCGGTCGTCGAGAGGCGCGGGTTCTCCACCTCCAGCCCCGAGGGGAGGAGGTTCTCGACGACGACGTTCTGGACCGCTCCGGCCACGCTCCGCACCCGGACCTTCAAGACCAGGAGGTCGCCCTGCTGCACGGCATCCAGATTGAACGGCTGGCCCTTCCGATCGAGCACCGTGCGTTCCAGCTCCAGGCCGTTGTGACTGGGGGCGAAGGCGTCGTCGGTCGAGATGCCGCGGGTGAGGAGACTGTAGAAGGCCGAGCCGGGGGTGTAGCCGCCGGTCATCTGGAGGCGCACGGGGCCGTCCCCCTTCAAATCGAGGAAAGTCGCGGTCTTGGTCGTGAAGGTGCCGATCTTCTTGCCCCCCACGTAGGCGGTACCTGCGTAGGCCGGCATCTTCGCCTGGCGCTTCACGAATTGGCCGATGGCGAGGAAGACCCAGCCGCTCTCCTGGGTCGTCCACTCCGGCACCTCCTTGGCATCCCGGGCCAGGCGGTCGACGAGGGCGGGGACCACGGGGGAGTCGGGCTTGGCGTCCAAGAGGGCGAGGAGCACGATCGCGCGGTTGCGGATCGTCGAGCTCAAGTTGCCGCCGGTCTGCCTTTCGACCTGCTCGACCTTGCCGAGAGTGGAGGTCAAAGCCGCCACCGCCTGCGGGTTGCCGACCGCGGCGTAGGCGCCGGCTAAGAGCGCCCGCGAGTCCTGGCCCAGCTCCTTGTAGTGCTTCTGGCGGAGAAAATCCATGGTGCCCAGATCCGCCCGGCCAGCGCGGGCCAGCACGTAAAGCTCATAGACGACCCGCTCGATCTCGTCCGATCCGTAGGCCGACTTGGCCTTTACGTCCCCCGCCAGGTACTTCAAGGCCCCGTCGTAGAGAAAGTCCTCGACCGGGTGCCCGGCCCGCCGCGCCTCGACCAGGAAGTGGGTGGCGTAGACCGTCCCCCACGGATGGACGTTCTCGCCCCCCGGCCAGAGCGAGAAGCCGCCGCCGAAGAGCTGCATCCCCGAGATCCGCCGCAGGCCCACCTGCACCCGCTCCGCCGGGTCCCCCTTCTTGAACAGCTCGGGGTCCAGCTCCTTCGCGAGGTCGCCCAGGTAGAGCATGGGGAAGACGGTCGAGGTGGTCTGCTCGAGGCACCCGTAGGGGTAGCGCAGGAGGTAGCGGAGCTTGCCCGAGAACTGGACGACGGGGAGCGGCGAGATCCGCAGCTCGCGGCTCACGCTCTCCGGCCGGTAGCGGCTCTTGTTGGTGAAGGGCAGGTCGAGGGTCTCCTTGGCCACCGCCCCCGCCTCCTCCTGGCCGATGACCGGGAGGTCCGCCCGCACCGGCACCCCGGTCGTCGCCTTGGTCGTCTGGCCGTTGCCCTCCCCCGTGAGGACGAAGCTCGCGTCTCCGGGGACATCGGCGGTCTTGACGGTGAAGTAGACCGTCTTCTCCCGGCCGACCGGCACGGCGGCGGTCTGCGCCGGCTGGCCTTCGATCTTGACCGGCCCCTGGGCGGCCAGGGCGATCTTGAAGGCGCCGTCTCTCCCGGTGTCGTTCCGCACCGTGACCGGCACCTGGAGCGACTCGCCGAAGGAGAGGATGCGCGGGAAGGTGGGGAGGAGGACGAGCGGATCGCGGACCCGGGTCGTCTTCTCGGCCGAGCCGAAGCGCCGGCCGTCGAGCGACACCGCCATGATCCGCAAGGCCCCCTGGAACTCCGGCACGGCGAAGCTCGCGTGGGCGATCCCTTGCGCGTCGGCGACGAGCGGCCCGGACCAGAAGGCGACCGGCTGCACCCGCCGGATGCCCGCCGTCCGCACGTGCTGGGAGAGGCCGTCCTTCCCCTCGCCGCCGCCGGCCGGGGGCTTGCCCTCCGGCTTGACCTCGGGGAGGAGGACGCTCCAGGAGTCGAAGGCGGTCACCCCCAGGGCGAGCTTCCTGTAGAAGAAGTCGAACGGCTGGGCGGTCTTCTGGTCGATCAACTGGAGGATGCCCTCGTCGACCGCCGAGACGGTGACGACCGCCCCCGGCGCGGTCTTGACCGCGAGGTCGATCCTGCCGTTGGGGCGCATCTCCGGCGGCGCCTCGATCCCCACGGTCAACCGGTTGGCCGTGCGGTCGACGTTGACCGGCACCGCCCCGAAGGCGCGGGCCACCCCGCCCGGCTCCAGGTCGCCCACCGCCCGCACCAGAGTTGCCGTGATGTAGGCGTTGGGCCGGTCCTCCTCGGTCAAGGGGATAGCGAACTTCGCGGTGTTGCCGGTCAGGGTCTCGACCCTCGTGTAGCGGACGCCCGAGCGCTCGACGGTCAGGAGGAGCT
>JAXDLD010000675.1:0-7471 GCA_034666805.1 Acidobacteriota bacterium | reverse complement strand
CTAGACTCCCCGCATGGTCAGCCTCGGCAACCTCGACTTGACCGTCGTCTCGGACGGCGAGTTCCGCCTGGACGGCGGCGCCATGTTCGGGGTGGTGCCGCGGACGATGTGGGGGAAGGTGAAGCCTCCGGATGAGGAGAACCGCATCCGGATGGGCACCAACTGCCTCCTCGTCGCCCGCGGCAGCGACCTCCTCCTGATCGACACCGGGATCGGCGACAAGGTGGACGAGAAGTTCCGCGCCATCTACGCCATCGACCCCCTGGGAGTGCGGCTGCCGGAGGCGATCCGGCGGGCGGGGTATGAGTTGGGGGACGTCACCCATGTCCTCCTCTCCCACCTCCACTTCGACCACTGCGGCTGGAACACCCGCGAGGTGGGGGGGAAGGTCGTCCCCACCTTCCCCCATGCCCGCTACTTCCTCGCCCGGGGCGAGGTGGAGCACGCCCGGCGCCCCAACGAGCGGGACCGGGCGAGCTACATGCCGCCCAACTGGGAGCCGCTCTTTCCAGCGGGGGTGGCCGAGCTGTTCGACGACGAGGCCGAGCCGATGCCCGGGGTGCGCGCCGTCCGCGTCCCCGGCCACAACCGGGACATGTGCATCGTGCTCCTCGACGGCGGCAGCCCGGCGGAGCAGGGGGTCTTCTGGGCCGACCTCGTCCCCACCACCGCCCACGTGCCGCTCCCCTGGATCATGGGCTACGACCTCTATCCCCTGGAGACCCTGGCGAACAAGAAGCTCTGGCTCCCCCGGGCGGCCGCCGGCAACTGGCTCGGCATCTTCGAGCACGACGCCGACGTGCCCTTCGCCCGGGTCGTCGAGGAGCGCCCCGGCCGGTTCAAGGCGGAGCCCATCCCCGTCGCGTAAGCCGACCGCCGCCACCATCCAAACGCCACAGACAACGAGGAGGATCTTTCATGCTATCGGACGTGCAAACGGTACCCGTCTCGAAGGGAAGGCTTTGGGCTGGACGCATCATGAGCGGCCTGCCGGCACTGCTTCTGCTCTTCGGCGGCGTCATGGACCTGGTCAAGCCGCCCTCTGTTGTAGAGGGAACCCTCAAAATGGGATATCCCGAGAACGTCATTTTCGGCCTTGGGATTACCGTGCTGGCCTGTACGATCCTCTATCTCATCCCGCGGACCGCCGTTCTCGGCGCCATCCTCTTGACCGGCTATCTGGGCGGCGCCGTGGCGACCCACGTCCGCGTCAATGACCTGCGCTCCGTCCCCATCCCGGTCCTCGTCGCCGCCCTGCTCTGGGGAGGGCTCTGGTTGCGCGACAGCCGGCTGCGCGCGCTCATTCCCCTGCGGAGCTGAGGGGCGTTTTCCCATCCTTGCCCGGTGCGATACAGTAGGTGAGGGCCCCCTGGGCCCGGCACGTCAGACGTTACCCTAAAATACCCGGCGCGCCGCGGAAGAGCTTCCGGCGCGCCAGCGTCCTAAAGCGGAAATCGGGAGATCGGATGGGCGACCGAGAGTTCGACCTGATGGTGATCGGCAGCGGCCCGGGCGGCTACGTGGCGGGCATCCGCGCCGGGCAGCTCGGAATGAAGGTGGGGGTGGTCGAAAAGGACCCCAAGTTCGGCGGCACCTGCCTGCACCGCGGGTGCATCCCCACCAAGGCCCTCCTGCACACGGCGGAGGTGCTCGACGGCATCCGCGACGCGGACGACTTGGGCATCCTGGTGGCGGCCCCGGCGCTCGACATCGCCAAGGTCCACGCCCGGAAGCGCAAGGTGGTGGACAAGAACGCCCGCGGGATCGAGGGGCTGTTCAAGAAGTACGGCGCGACCGGCCTCCACGGCATGGGCCGGGTCACCGGAGCGCACGAGGTGGAAGTCGAGGGGGAGGGCGGCAAGACCGTCTACCAGGCGAAGAACATCCTCATCGCCACCGGCTCGGTGCCGCGGGACATCCCCATCGCCAAGGCGGACGGCGAACGGATTCTCAATTCCGACCACATCCTGGCCCTCGAACGGGTCCCCGCCACCCTGGCGGTCCTCGGGGCTGGCGCGGTGGGGACCGAATTCGCCTCGATCTTCGCCTCCTTCGGCACCCAGGTGACGCTGATCGAGATGCTGCCTCGCATCCTCCCGATCGAGGACGAGGAGGTCTCGGCCGAGCTCGAAAAGCAGCTCAAGAAGCGCGGGATCAAGGTCCTTACCGGCACCAAGCTCTCCGGGGTGGAGCGCACCGAGAACGGCGTCCGCATCCATCTGGAGGGGAAGAACGGCCCCCTGGACCTGGACGCCGAGATCCTCCTCTCCGCCGTCGGCCGGCGGCCGGTGACCGAGGGAATCGGGCTCGAAGCGCTCGGCATCCAGCTCGATCGCGGCTATGTCCAGGTCAACCCCCTGATGCAGACCGCGGTGCCGCATATCTACGCGATCGGCGACGTCGTCAACACCCCGTGGCTCGCCCATGTCGCCTCGGCCGAGGGCATCCTCGCGGTCGAGCACATGGCGGGGCAGGAGGTGCGGCCGATCAACTACGACCTCGTCCCCTCCTGCACCTACTGCGACCCGGAGGTGGGGAGCGTCGGCCTCTCGGAGGCCAAGGCGCGGGAGCGCGGCTACGACGTCCAGGTTGGCAAGTTCCCCTTCCTCGCCTCCGGCAAGGCGGCGATCCTGGGCAAGACCGCCGGCTTCGTCAAGGTCGTGCGGGACAAGAAGTACGACGAACTCCTGGGCGTCCACATCCTCGGCGCCCACGCGACCGACCTGGTGGCCGAGGCCTGCGTGGCCCTGGCGGGCGAGTCGACCACCGAGCAGCTCTTCCGCACCATGCACGCCCACCCGACCCTTTCCGAGTCCGTCGCCGAGGCGGCGCACGCGGCGTGGGGGCACGCGATCCATTTCTAAGAGGGAACTAGATGGCAAAGGTGAGCAGGAACTGGGGTCCCTTGCACCCCGCACCGCCGCCTCCTGACGAGGAGCGGCTGGCGAAGACGGAGCTCGGCCGCGAGGCGCAGCTCGAGCTCTACCGTTTCATGAAGCTCAACCGGATGGCCGAGGACCGGCTGGGCAACCTCTACCGCCAGGGGAAGGTCGTCGGCGGCCTCTACTCCTCGCGCGGCCAGGAGGCGACCTCGGTGGGGAGCGCCTATGCCCTTGAGCCCCAGGACTTCGTGGGGCCGCTCATCCGCAACCTGGGCTCCATGCTGGTGCGCGGGGTCCAGCCGAGCGAGGTGATGATGCAGTACATGGCCCGCGGCGGCGGGCCGACCGGCGGCAAGGACGCCAACACTCACTTCGGCGACGTCTCCCGCGGCCTGATCGCCCCCATCTCGATGCTCGGCGCCCTGATCCCGGTGATGGCCGGTGTAGCGCTCGCCGCGCGGATGCAGGGCAGGAACGCGGTCGCCCTCACCTATATCGGCGACGGCGGCACCTCGACCGGCGACTTCCACGAGGGGATGAACCTGGCTGCCGTCTTGAACGTTCCCCTGGTCCTGATCGTCGAGAACAACGGCTGGGCCTACTCGACCCCAACCTCCCGCCAGATGCGGATCAAGGACATCGCCGTCCGCGCCGCCGGCTATGGCATCCCGGCCGAGATCGTCGACGGCAACGACGTCCTCGCGGTCCACGGGGCGACGAAGCGGGCGGTCGAGCGGGCGCGGGGCGGCGCCGGGCCGACGCTCATCGAGGCCAAGACCTTCCGCATGAAGGGGCACGCCGAGCACGACGACGCCGGCTATGTGCCGCGCGAGCAGATCGAGGAGTGGAAGAAGAAGGACCCCATCGACCGCTTCGAGCGCCATCTCCTGGGTGAGGGCCATGGCCTCGCCACCCGGGAGGAACTGGAAGCGATCACGAGCGCTTTGGATTCCATGCTGAACGAGGAGGTCGACCGGGCTCTCGCCTCGCCCCTGCCGCCGCCCGAGCGGGCGTTCTTAGGGGTCTACGCGGAGTCGCCCGTGTCTCCGGCGGCTTCGGGACGGGGTGGAAGGGTCGCCGTATGAGCGCGGTCACCTATCTCGAAGCCATCCGCCAGGCGCTCCTGGAGGAGATGGAGCGCGACGAGCGGGTTTTTCTCATTGGCCAGGATCTCGGGGTCTATGGCGGCGCCTTCCGGGTGACCGCGGGGCTCCTCGAGCGTTTCGGGCCGGAGCGGGTGGTCGACACCCCGATCAGCGAGTCGGCGATGGTGGGGGCGGCGATCGGCGCCTCGCTCCTCGGCATGCGGCCGGTGGTCGAGATGCAGTTCATCGACTTCATCTCCTGCGCCTTCAACCAGATCGTCAACTTCGCCGCCCCCAACCACTACCGCTGGGGGCAGGCGGTGCCGATCGTCGTCCGCGGCCCGGCGGGCGGCAACGTCCACGGCTCGGTCTTCCATAGCCAGAACCCGGAGGGGTTCTTCCAGCGGGCGCCGGGCCTCAAAATCGTCGCGCCGGCCACCGCCGCCGACGCCAAGGGCCTGCTCACGGCTGCCATCCGCGACCCCAACCCGGTGCTCTTCTTCGAGCACAAGTACCTCTACCGGCGGATCAAGGAGGAGCTGCCGAACGGCGACTACGAGGTGCCGATCGGCCGCGCCCGGGTGGCCCGGGAGGGGCGCGACCTGTCGGTCATCACCTACGGTGCTATGCTGCACGTGGCGCTCGAAGCCGCCGGCCGTCTGGAGGCCGACGGGATCGACTTAGAGGTCCTCGACCTGCGCACCTTGAAGCCCCTGGACCAGGAGGCGATCCTCGCCAGCGTCAAGAAGACGAGCCGGGTCATCGTCCTCTCCGAGGAGCCGCTGACCGGCTCGGTGGCGGGCGAGGTGGCGGCGCGGATCGCGGAGCACGCCTTCCCCTGGCTGGACGGGCCGGTCCACCGGCTCTGCTGCCCGGACACCCCGGTGCCTTTCAGCCCGCCGCTCGAGGAGGCCTACCTGCCGAACGTGGACAAGCTCGTCGCCAAGGTGCGGGAGCTGTCGAGCTACTGAACCGGAGACGACTCTAGATCTAGAGAGACGGGAGAGGACGAGTATGGCAACCGATGTCGTGATGCCCCAGATGGGGGAGTCGATCGCCGAAGGGACGATCACCAAGTGGCTGGTGAAGGTGGGCGACAAGGTGGAGCGCGACCAGCCCCTGTTCGAGATTTCGACCGACAAGGTCGACGCCGAGATCCCCAGTCCCAGCGCCGGGACCCTTTTGGAGGTCCTCCACAAGGAGGGCGAGACGGTCCCCGTGAACCAGATCGTGGCGCGGATCGGCGAGGCCGGCTCCGAAGCCGCCGCCGCCCCGGCAGCCGCTCCCGCGGCACCGGCGGCCCCGGTCGCCGCCGAAACCGAGGTGAAGCGCGAGGAGGAGGCGAGAGAGGGCGGCGGCGCCCCGACCCCGGCAGCCGAGTCGGCGCCGTCCCCAGCGGCGGCGCCCCAGCCGGGCCCGCCCCAGGAGCCCGCGCCCCGCGCCGAGGCCTCCTCCTCCAGACAGTCCTCGGTGGCCCTGGGGCGGTTCGAAGGGCTTGTCGACGACGCTGAGGAGAAAGCGGACGTGCGGCGCGACGCCGGCCAGACCTCGCTCGCGGTCGAGTCCGACGAGGAGGCGGGCGACGCCCTCCTCTCCGACCGGACGCGCCGGTTCTCGAGCCCGCTGGTCCGCAACATCGCGGCCAAGGAGGGGGTGAACCTGGAAGAGGTGAAGGGCACAGGCGCCTACGGCCGGGTGACCAAGCAGGACATCCTGAGCTACATCGACCAGCGCGGCCAGCAGCCGGCTCCGGCAGCCCCGGCCGCCGCCGCCGCTCCGGCCGCGACGGCCCCCAAGCCCGCGGCTCCGGCACCGCCTCCCGTCGCCGCTCCGGCGCCTGCGTCCGCGCCGACTCCGGCTGCCGCGCCGGCCGCGGCGACGGCGCCCGCCCAGCGTCCCACGGGCGGCTTCTCCGTCCCCGCCTACGCCGAGGGGGACAACGTCGAGATCGAGCCGATGTCGAAGATCCGCCAGATCACGGCGGCGCACATGGTCTACTCCAAGGCCACCTCGGCGCACGTCACGACGGTCTTCCACGTCGACCTGTCGCGGGTGGCGCGGCTCCGCGCCCGGGCGAAGGACGGCTTCCTCCGGAAGGAGGGTACGAAGCTCACCTTCATGCCCTTCATCTTCCGCGCCGTCGTCAACGGCCTGAAAGCCTACAAGAAGGTCAACGCCTCGATCGACGGCACCAACATCGTCTACAAGAAGGACATCAACCTGGGGATGGCGGTCGACCTCGGGCACGGCCTGATCGTGCCGGTCATCAAGCACGCCGACCAGCTCTCCCTCGTGGGCCTGGCGAGGAACGCCAACGACCTCGCCGACCGGGCGCGCAACAAGAAGCTCAAGCCGGACGAGGTGCAGGGTGGCACCTTCACGGTCACCAATCCCGGGGTCTTCGGCAGCCTTTGGGGGACACCGGTGATCAACCAGCCGCAGGTCGCGATCCTCGGGGTGGGCGCGGTCGAGAAGCGCCCGATCGTCGTCACCGACGAGGACGGCGTCGACGCGATCGCCATCAAGACCATGTGCTACCTGGCGATCACCTACGACCACCGGCTGGTCGACGGCGCCGACGCCGACCGCTTCATGATCGAGGTCAAGAAGACGCTAGAAACCGATCCCTGGACGGAGCTCGACGCCTACTCGTAGAAGGAGTACGTCTCCTTTGATGAGAGCCCGGGGAGACCCGGGCTCTTTCTTTTTATGGTGAGCTTGTCTAAGCTCTCTCACATTGACAAGGAGAGAACCATGAAAAGAAACGGCCTCACCCTGCTGGTCGCTGCCGCTCTCGTCCTCGCCGCCGTCCTCATCCTGCCGCAGCCGGCCGCGGCGAGTTGTCAATACATCGACGGCTGCACCTACTGCGTCGACGACGGCGGCTGCTGTCGGCAGTATGGGAGCTGCGGCTGTATCGAGTTCCAGTGCCGCGCCGCGGCCCCGCCCAAGGGCTTCGTGGCGGCCGAGGAGAGGACCGCCGACTGGTGGTCGGTGGTCGTCGCCCACGACCAGGAGGCGAAGGTCCAGACAGCTCCGGCCGAGAGCGTCGCGCGCTAAAGCTGGTGATCGGGTGATTCAGCCCCAGGGCTGGCCGCGCTTTTGCAAATGGACTGTCGCCGGTGTGGGAGTACTGACGCGCATTTCAACATGACACCCTGAAGGAGGCAGTATGCGAAAGATGATGGCAGCGATGGCGTTCACATTCATTCTCGGCTCGGGATGGGCAACCGTTGCCCAGGCCCAGACCGGAGGTACCTCGGGCGGCGGTCAGGGCAGCAGCTACGGCTCGACCACCAATGGGGACCAGGGCGACCGGGGCCACAACTGGGGCTGGGTCGGTCTGCTCGGTCTTGCCGGCCTGATGGGCCTGCGGCGCCACGAGCCCGTCCGGGACACCCGGGACGTGAGGACGCCGAACCCGACGGCGCGCTGAGCCGCCTCACGGCAGCTTGACGTTTCACGAGAAGGCGGGGAACCTCGGGCTTCCCCGCTTTTTCTTTT
>JAXDLD010000674.1:0-3291 GCA_034666805.1 Acidobacteriota bacterium | reverse complement strand
ACCGGGGGTGCCGGGGATTCCGACCGCTCGGGGCTGGGAACGGCCCTCGCCGAGCGGCTCCGTGCCGCGGGGGCGCGGGTCACCGTCGTGACCCCGGGTGACCCCGTCGTCGAGTTGGGGAAGGCGGGGGAGCCTGCCTTCACCCGGATCGTCCACCTCTGGAGCCTCGACGCCGGGACACCCGAGCGGGATCGGGAGCTGGGCTTCCACAGCCTGCTCTCCCTCGTCCACGCCCTCGCGGCCCGGGTCTCGCCCGAGGACCCCGGCCCGCTCGCCCACCTGCGGGCCCTGGTCGTGGGGAGCGGCCTCGCCCGGATGACGGCGGACGACCCCCTCCGTCCGGAGCTCGCCCCTCTGGCGGCCCTCTGCCAGCTCCTGCCGCGCGAGCTGCCGGGGATCGTCTGCCGCGCCGTGGACACGACCCCTCCAGCTTCGCCCCGGAGGCGGGAGCAGCTCGTAGAGGCCCTCCTGGCCGAGATCCTCGCTCCGGCCGAGCCGCCGGCTCTCGCCGGCAGCGCCGCCGTCGCGTTCCGGGGGGGCGAGCGCTGGGTGCGGGCCTTCGAGCCGCTCCCGTTGCCGAGCGGAGAGCCGGGCGCGAGCGGGACTTTGGTCGAGCTGAACGACCTCGGGGACGAGGTCAAGGTGAAGGGGACCCTCGCCGCCGCGGCCCGGACGGGGGGGATCGCCGGTGTGGTGGTGCAAGAGGGGCTCGGCCTCGATCTCCCCGAGTTGCCCGTCCCCCTCGCCACCCGCGAGCGCCTGGACGAGGTCCTCGCCGCCGCCGGCGAGCGGCTCGCCACCCTCGCCCGGCTCCTCGCCGAGCACTCACCCGGGTTCTGCCTTCTCCGCATCGGGCTCGCCGCCCGCTCCGGGCCGGGGCGGATCCTCGCCGCCGCCGTGGACAGCCTGGTAGCCGCCTTCGCCGAGCAGCAGTCGGAGGAGGGCCTCCTCCCCTGGGCCGTCCTCCACCAGGACCCGGACGAGGAAAGCGCTGGCGAGAAGCCCGGGCCGGCCGCCCTCCTGTCCCTCCTCGCCCGCGGCACGGTCCGCCTCGTCGCCTCGCCGGAAGAGCCGGGGGCGTGGATCGAGCGCCTGCGGGCGGTAGCCACGGGCCCGGCCGAGCCGGAAACCGCGGCGCGCGGCGTCACCCTCCACGCCCGCCCCAACCTGCGCAACCCCTACGTCCCGCCGTCGACGGACACCGAGCGGGGGCTCGCCGAGATCTGGCGGAAGCTCTTAGGGATCGAAGCGGTCGGCATTCACGACAGCTTCTTCGACTTGGGCGGCGACTCCCTCCTCGGCACCCAGGTGATCACCCGGGTGCGCGACACCTGGGGCGTCGACCTGCCGCTCCCCGCCCTCTTCGAGCTGCCCACCCCGGCGGCCCTGGCCGAGCGCATCGAGAGCCTGCGCCCGGAGGGGGAGACCGAGGGCGAGAAGATCGCCCGGATGCTGGCGAAGCTCGAAAGCCTCTCTCCGGAGGAGGTCGAGCGCATGCTCGCCGAGCGCGGGGCGGGGCCTTAAGGGGTAGGACCCATAATGGAGGGAGGCTAGGCCGCGGAGAGACGCCGCACGCGCAGGGAGGCGCGCTTCTTCTCGGCCTGCCAGAGGTCATATTGGATCTGCTGCGCCAGCCAGCTCTCGGCGGAGGTGTCGAAGGCCAATGACAGCCGGACCGCCATGTCGGGGCTGATCCCCGTGCGTCCATTGACGATCGACGACAGCCCCCGGCGGCTGACGCCCAGAGCCCGGGCGGCCTCGGTGACGGTCAAGCCGAGCGGTTCCAGGCACAAGGACTTGAGCACTTCTCCGGGATGTGGCGGGTGGTGCATCTTCATCGTCGTCCAACCTCAGTGATAGTCCTCGTAATCGACGTTCTCCACGTCGTTGTCGGCGAAGGAAAAGGTGATCCGCCAATTGCCGCTCACCCGCACCGCCCAGGTCCCCCGGCGATCCCCCTGGAGCGGATGCAGCTGAAGGCCCGGTAGACCCATGTCCCGCGGCTCCCTGGCCACGTTCAAACGGCCCAAGATGAGCCGGAGTCGTTGCGCGTGGTCAGCCTGGATCTTGGAAGCTCTCCCGGTGGTGAAAAAGAGTTCGAGGCCTTTGTGCCGGAACCCGCGAATCGCCACACCGAGAGTGTAACCCCTCCCTTCTCAGCCGACAAGGTGCGGTCGCCTTAGGACCACTGAGCGTTCAGGCTTTAAGTCTGCCAGGCGTTCCGCTCCGCCGCGCTTTGTCATAGGATGCCGTTCAACTCGGAGGTTCTTCGCATGCAATCCCAATCGGTTCTGGCCGTGGTACGCCCCATGCGCCGCCCTGTTCTCCTGCTCACCTTGGTCATCCCGATCCTGGCCGCCGCTCTCTTGGGACTGCCCGGCGAGGCGCGCGCCGACGGCCGCATCGCGTTCACCAAGATGGTCGTCGAGCACTGCGACAAGGTCCTGAGCGTCTGCACCTGGAAGCTCGGCTGCGGCCAGGGCAACACCGCCGTCGATCTGGTGAGCGGCGCCAAGATGGGGACAGCGACGTCGGTGGGCATCGACAAGGCCCTCCCCGTCCAGCAGTTCCCGGCGAATGTCCACTGCACCCTGTCGATCGACGACGGCTGGTTCAGCACCTCCTGGAAGAAGGTTGCTGACGGCACCCTCGAGGTCCCGGCGGGCGGCGACTACGAGCTCGAGCTCACCGGCGAGGGGGCGGGCACCGTCAAGGTGCACGTCGCCGCCGACAGCCTGGAGATGGCCGGCCCCGCCCCGGTACCCGCCGCTGCACCGGCGGGCAAGGGGAAGGCGGCGGCCAAGGGGGGGGCGCCGCGGCAGTGGTACGGCGTCTTCCACGCCGCGCCGCAGGGCCAGGCGGTGATCGTCGGCCTCGAATGGGCCGCCTTCAAGGCCCGCTTCGACGCCCTCGCCGCCAAGGGGGTCAAGGCGGTCCACCTCATCAGCTACCGGGAGCCGGGGAAGGACGGCAAGCGCCTGTGGGCCGGCATCTTCCGCTCCGCCGAGGAGGAGCAGACGGTGCTCTCCGGGATCGAGTGGGAGCCCTTCGTCGCCAAGTGGAAGGAGCTCAACGGCAAGAACAAGCGGCTGATCGACATGGTGACCTTCGACGACGGCAAGAAGCGCCTCTTCACCGGTGTCTTCCAGGACGGCAGCGACCCCTACTCGCTGTGGGTGGGGATGGAGCGCTCCGCCTTCTTCGCCAAGTGGAACGAGCTCTCCGCCGGCGGCATGCGGCTGGTCGACCTGACCACCTACCGGGCGGGCAAGAACCTCGTCTACTCCGGGG
>JAXDLD010000673.1:0-5205 GCA_034666805.1 Acidobacteriota bacterium | reverse complement strand
TAGACTGTCATGCTCAGAAGCAGGTTGGGTCCAACGTAAGAACGACGTGCAGGGGAGCTTCAGCGGCCCCGTGGGTGAGGTATGGCACAGCTCGACAGTGCGGTACGTGGCAGGCAGTCGTCGTCCGCGGCGGGCTCCGGCAAGTTCGGAGAGCTCCTGCTCAAGAACGGGAAGATCAACCCGGCCCAGCTCCAGGAAGCCCTGGCGATGCAGAAGGACCAGGGGGGCCGGCTCGGCACCAACCTGGTCAAGCTCGGCTACCTCTCCGAGCGCCAGCTCGTCGAGTCGCTCTCCCAGCACTTCAAGGTCCCCTCGGTCGACCTGAAGGGCATGGAGATCGACGACGCGGTGATCAAGATCATCCCCGCCGACATCGCCAGGAAGTACACGATCCTCCCGGTCAACAAGGCCGGTGCCACGGTCACGGTGGCGATGATCGACCCGACCAACGTCTTCGCCATGGACGACGTCAAGTTCATGACCGGGTACAAGGTCGAGCCGGTGGTCGCCTCGGAGAACAGCATCCGCCTCGCCATCGACCGCTACTACGGGTCGACCCACGCGATCGAGCTCAAAAAGGTCATGGAGGACCTCTCCGAGGAGCCGGCGGGCGATCTCGAGGTGCTGGACGAGGAAGAAGACCTCGACATGGCGGCGCTCGAGGAGGAGTCCGAGCAGGCGCCGGTCGTCAAGCTGGTCAACATCGTGCTGACCGACGCCATCAAGCGCGGCGCCTCCGACATCCACATCGAGCCCTACGAGAAGGAGTACCGGGTCCGCTACCGGATCGACGGCATCCTCTACGAGATGATGCACCCGCCCCTGAAGCTCAAGGAGGCGATCACCAGCCGGGTCAAGATCATGGCGCGGCTGGACATCGCCGAGAAGCGCCTGCCACAGGACGGCCGCATCAAGATCAAGACCAAGATCTCGGGGAAGAACAAGGATCTCGACTTCCGCGTCTCGGTCCTGCCGACGATCTTCGGCGAGAAGATCGTCATGCGTCTCCTCGACAAAGACAAGCTGATGCTCGACATGGCGAAGCTCGGCTTCGAGGCAGAGCCCCTCCGCCGCTTCGAGCAGGCGATCTTGAAGCCCTACGGGATGGTGCTGGTCACCGGGCCGACCGGTTCCGGTAAGACCAACACCCTCTACTCGGCGCTCCAGCGGATCAACACCCCCGAGGTCAACATCATGACCGCCGAGGACCCGGTCGAATTCAACCTCGCCGGCATCAACCAGGTGCAGATGAAGGAGCAGATCGGCTTGAACTTCGCCGCCGCTCTGCGCTCCTTCCTCCGCCAGGACCCCAACATCATCCTCGTCGGCGAGATCCGAGACTTCGAGACCGCCGAGGTGGCGATCAAGGCCGCCATGACCGGCCACCTCGTGCTCTCGACCCTCCACACCAATGACGCCCCGTCCTCCATCAACCGGCTGATGAACATGGGCATCGAGCCGTTCCTCGTGGCGACCTCGATCCACCTGATCGTGGCCCAGCGGCTGGTGCGGCGCATCTGCAGCTTCTGCAAGGAGCCGGCGGAGGTGCCGCCGGCGGCGCTCGTCAACGTCGGCTTCTCCGAGGCGGAGGCGAAGACCCTGAAGCTCTTCCGCGGCCGCGGCTGCGAGCGCTGCAGCACGACCGGCTACAAGGGCCGGGTCGGTCTCTACGAGGTGATGGAGATCGACGACGAGGTGCGCGAGCTCATCCTCTCCGGGGCCAGCGCCTTCGAGCTGCGCCAGAAGGCGATCCAGAACGGGATGGTGACGCTGCGCGGCAGCGGCCTCCACAAGATCCGCGACGGCATGACGACGATCGACGAGGTCGCGCGCGAGACGGTGCTGTAGCGGGCTCCTCGACTCGTTATCTATCTCGTCGGGGGTGTCTTGCTCGTCGTCTTGGTGACCCCGCGGAGGACGCCCAAGCCGATGAGGATGATGACCCCGGCCGCGATCCAGGCCGAGGGCACGTGGGCCAAGTGGGCCGCGAAGGCGAGGCCGGCGATCAGGATGATGAAGCCGATCAGGTAAGCGGCAAACGAAGTGGACATGGTCCGCCTCCTTTCACCCGGGTCATAGCAAAGGGCGGGCCAGGCCCTACTTCGGCATCGTCAGCAGCTCCCCCATGAGATCGATCCCGTACCATAGGTTCGCCAGGCGGAGATTCTCGTCCGGGCCGTGCTGCTTGTCGTCGTGGTTGGCGATGGGGACGACGACCGCCGGCTTGGCCAGGAGGTCGTTGAAGAGGTAGAGCGGGAGCGAGCCGCCGAGGGTCGGGAGGAGGATGACGTTTTCTCCCGCTGCCCGCGAGGTGGCCTGGACGATCTGGAACATGATGTCCAGGTCCATGGCCGTCCGGGCGGCGGGGTAGCCCGGCAGGCGGGTGACCTTGGCGATCTTCGGATGGGCGAGCCGGGTCGCCATGTCCGGCTCTTCGCGGACGATGAAGAAGCCCTGCTTCTTGATGTGCTCCTCGACGAGGTCGAGCATGTGGCCGGGGTCGTTGCCCTTGACCAGGCGCACCTCGAGCGACGCCGTGGCGGTCGCCGGGATGATGTTTTCGGCCGAGGGGCCGACGTTGCCGCTCGCCATGCCGCGGACGTTCAGGGTCGGCAGCAGGAGCCGCTCCTGGAGCCGGGCGTTGTTGTCCTCGGTGGCGACCAGGCCGAGCTCCTTGCGCAGCTCGTCGTCGTTGTCGCGCACCGCGTCGATGGCGGCGCGCTCGGCCGGCCCCAGGGGCTCGACGGTGTCGTAGAACTTGGCGACCAGCACGTGGCCCTGGTCGTCCTTCATGCTGGCCAGGAGGTGGGCGAGGGTGAAGGCCGGGTTGGGCGCCCAGTTGCCGTAGTGGCCGCTGTGCAGGTGGCGGACCGCGCCGTAGACCGTCAGCTCCATGTCGACCACCCCGCGCACCCCGAAGACGAGCTGCGGCCGGCGGCTGGTGTGGACCGGGCCGTCGCAGAACAGCCAGGCGTCGACCCCCAGGCGGTCGCGGTGGCCTTCGAGGTAGCCCTTCAGGTGCTCCGACCCGGCCTCCTCTTCGCCTTCGAAGAGGAAGAGCAGATTGGACGTCAGGGGGACCTTGGCCTGGCGGAGGGCGTCGAGAGCGGCGAGGACGGCGACGATGGGCGCCTTGTCGTCGCCGGCCGAGCGGGCGTAGAGCCGCCACTCGGGGTCGATCGCTTCTCCGGCCTTGGGGAGGGGCCGCGGGACGCCACCCTTCTCGGAGGTGGCGGTCAGGAGGGTGGGCGAGAACGGCGCCGAGGTCCACTTCTCGGAGTCGACCGGCTGACCGTCATAGTGGGCGTAAAGCCCAAGGGTGCGCTTCGCGCCGGGGACGTCGAGCCGCCCGTAGAGGACCGGCGAGGCCCCGGGGATCTCCCAGACCTCCGTCTTCACCCCGCGCCGGCTGAAGGCCTCCTTCAAGTAGGCGACGTTCTTCGCGATGTTCGCCGTGTCGCCCGCCACGTTGGGGATGGCGAGCAGCTCGGAGAAGCCCTGCAGGATCTGGGCGCCGTTCGCCTCCCGGTAGGCGCGGACGGCGGCGAGCGCCCGGTCCTTCTCCGCGGCCTTGGCGCCAGGCGCCCGTTTCGTCACCTTCGCGGCCAGCGCGAGGCTGGGGACGAGGAACAGTAGCGCGACTGCCAGAGAGACGCGTCTCATGGGATCTCCTTTAGGCCCGGCTGTTCCACAGGATGTCCGGGACCCCCTTCTGATGGTTTTCGTAGCGTGCCATCACAAAGAGTGCATCGGAGAGCCGATTGAGGTACACCAGAGTGTGAGGTCCGATCGCCTCCTCCCGGGAGAGCGTCAACACGAGCCGCTCGGCGCGGCGGCAGACCGTGCGGGCGACGTGGAGGTGCGCCGCGCCCGGGGTGCCGCCGGGGAGGATGAAGTTGTCGAGCGCGGGCAGGATGGCGGAGAGCTCGTCCATCAGCTGCTCCAGGGCGAGGACGTGGCGCTCCTCGACGACCGGCACCGGCATCCGCGCCTTGTCCTCCTCCAGGATGCAGAGATCGGAGCCCAGGTTGAAGAGGTCGTTCTGGATCCGCTCCAGGGTCGACGCCAGGCGACCGTCGAGCCCCGCGGCGATCGCCGCGCCGATCGCGGAAGACAGCTCGTCGACCGTGCCGTAGGCGGCGATCCGGGCCGAGTCCTTGGCCACCCGCTGGCCGCCGCCCAGGCCCGTCGAGCCGTCGTCCCCCGTCCTGGTGTACACCCGAGTGATGCGCGGCATGGTCGCCTCCCGTAAGAGGGGGCGACGTTAACGGACCGCGGCCGGCAAATCAAATCCCTTCTCCGCCCAGTTGTCAGGCCCACTTGCCGGCGAGGAGCGGCTCGACCGGATGGCCCTCGCGGGCGAGCTTCAGCTCCTTGAAGATGTCCGCCGTCTCCTCGGTCTCGCGCTCGGGGTCCAGATCGACGTCCAGCTCGTGGTCGTCGGCCGAGCCCATGAGGAGCAGCTCCGCCCCCTCGTGGTCGAGGAACTCGGGGGGGACGGCGGGGACGAAGCGCCGGCTGCCGAAGCGCTCCTGGAGCTCGGGCGGGAAGTCCGCCTTCTGCTCCGCCTCCAGGCCCACTCCCGCGGGCGAGGCGGCCTCCGGGTTCTTGATCGAGAGGAGGAAGACCCCCTCCTTGGCGATGTGCAGCTCGCGCTGCACCTCGTCCGGCTCCTCCGGCAGCTCCAGGGCGTAGAGGAGATGGGTGTGATTGCCATGCCGGGCCACGGCGTAGACCCCTTCCCCGGCCGGCCGCGCGGGCGAGCGCACGATGCCGCCCCCGCCTGCCCCGCCGCCCCGCTCCTCCCGGCCGGGCCCCAGCTCCTCCTCGATCGCCGCCGGGTCCTCCGCCACTCGCTCGACGTAGCCCCAGAACTTCTCGGCGTCGTCGGCCGGCTCGGGGAGCCGCTTCTTGCCCACCGTGAGCACCCGGAAGAGGTCTCTCCCCTCCGGCGAGAGGACGATATGGAAACGCTGCACGTCGACGAGGCTCTGGGGCGCCCCGGTCCGTGCCGACGGACGATAGAAGAAGTAGACGTTGCCCCGCTCCAGGATCTCGATGTCGCCACCTGCTTGACCTTGTGCCATGACCGGCTCCTTTCTCACCGCGGCGCGCTCCTGCCGCGCCCGGAGGGAAGCTCTGCAAGGCCGGTGCCGGTAATCGAGCGGTATTCCCTTGACGGCGACGCGCCCGGGGGCCTACCCT
>JAXDLD010000672.1:0-3185 GCA_034666805.1 Acidobacteriota bacterium | reverse complement strand
GGGAACTTCTCCCCTCCCTCCGCCGTAAGAGACGGGCATGAAGCTCACCATCGAGAACGTCGGCAAGATCTACCGGGGAGGGCAAACGGCGCTCTCCGACTTCAGCCTGGAGCTCGGACCGGGGGTGCTCGGTCTCCTCGGGCCCAACGGCGCCGGCAAGTCGACGCTCATGCGCATCCTCGCCACGGTCACCCGGCCGAGCTCCGGCCGCGTCCTGTGGAACGGTGAGGACACGGCGAAGTCCCCCACCGCTCTCCGGTCGAGCCTCGGCTATCTGCCGCAGGACTTCGGGGTCTATCCCAACCTCTCCGGGATCGAGTTCCTGGAGTACCTGGCGGCGGTCAAGGGGGTGCCCGCCCGGGTCGCCCGGCCGCGGATCGCCGAGCTCCTCGCCCTCGTCAACCTGACCGAGGCCGGCAAGCGTCCGTTGAGCGGCTACTCCGGGGGGATGCGCCAGCGGGTGGGGATCGCCCAGGCGCTCCTCTCCGACCCGCGGCTCCTGATCGTCGACGAGCCGACCGTGGGGCTCGACCCCGAGGAGCGGGTACGCTTCCGGAACCTCCTCTCCGACCTCTCGGGCGACCGCATCGTCATCCTCTCGACCCATATCGTTTCGGACGTCGAGGCGGCGGCGACCGAGATCGCGTTGATCGACGGCGGCCGACTGGTCGACCACGCGGCCCCCGAGGAGCTGCTGCGGGGGATCGAGGGGAAGGTCTGGGAGTGGGTGGTGCCGAGCGCCGAGCTCACCGCGGCCAAGGAGCGCTGGCTGATCTCGGGGACTGTCCGCCGCGGCGACGGCGTCCACGTGCGGGTGGTGGCGGAGGCGCCGCCCGCCCCCGGGGCGCGGCCGCTGCCGCCGAGCCTGGAGGACGCCTACCTCTTCCGACTGGCCGGCGGGCGGGCGAAGAGCGCCGCGGCATGAATGGGAGCGCCGCGGCATGAATGGGAGTATTGCGGCATGAACGCGCGCCTCCTCTACCACATGGCCCGCGCCGACTTCCTCGAGCGGGCGCGTCGCTACAGCTTCCTGGCGACGGTCGCCGGCGCGGTCTACTTCGGCTACCTGATCAACGCCGGGGACGTGAACTTGACGATCCAGCATCAGCGCGGGATTCTCAATTCGGCCTGGGTGGGAACGCTCACCGCCCTCGCCGCCGGGCTCCTGATGCCCCTCCTCGGCTTCTACCTGGTGAAGGACACGATCGAGCGCGACCGCCAGACCCGGGTGGGAGAGATCCTCGCCGCGACGCCCCTCGGGAAGGCCGCCTACACCTGCGGCAAGGCTTTGAGCAACTTCCTCTTCCTCGGGGTGATCGTGGCGATCCTGGGCGCCGCCGGCCTCCTCCTCCAGATGCTCTCGGGCGAGGACCGGCATCTCGATCTCGGGGCCTTCCTCGGTCCTCTCGTCTGGCTGGCCCTGCCGCCCGTCGCGGTCGTGGCGGCGCTCGCCGTCCTCTTCGAGTCGATCCGCTGGCTCAAGGGCTCGCTGGGCAATGTCCTCTACTTCTTCCTCTGGACCGGGCTGATCGCGGCGGCGATCGAGTCGCCCATCCTCGATCCGATCGGCTGGCACCTCGTCCAGTCGAGCCTGCACCAGAAGGTCACGACCCTGGCGCCGGTGGTCCCGGGCCAGCAGGAGGAGTCGTCCTTCAACATCGGCCCGCACATGGAGATCCAGAAAACCTTCCGCTGGAGCGGCATCGACTGGACCGCCCGCGCCATCGCCCGGCGGCTCGTCGTCGCCGCCTTGGCGCTGGGAGTAGCCCTCCTCGCCGCCCTCTTCTTCAGCCGCTTCGATCCGGCCAGGGAGGGCGGCAGACCACCGAAGCCAAAACCGGAGGATGGCGAGGCGGAGGCCGGGGCGGCCGGAGCGAAGCGCCGGCGGCGGATCGCGCTACCGGCCTGGTCCCCGGCCAACCCGTTCCTCGCCCTCGTCGTCGCCGAGCTCCGCCTCATGCTCCAGGGGCGGAACCGCTGGTGGTATCTGGTGGCGGCCGGCCTCCTGGTAGCCGGCCTCTTCGCACCCATGAACGCCGTCCGCGCCGGCATCCTCCCCGTCGCCTGGCTCTGGCCGCTCGCCCTCTGGTCGGGGATGGGAGCCCGGGAGAAGATTTTCGGCACCCGGGAGCTGATCTTCTCCGGCCCCCGCCCGGCGGCCTACGGTGGAGCGGCGATCTGGACCGCGGGGGTGCTGGTGGCCGCCGCGACCACCGCCGGGGTCGCCCTCCGCCTCCTCGCGACCGGCCAGGGAGCGGGCCTCCTCGCCTGGCTCGCCGGCTGCCTCTTCATCCCGGGCCTGGCCTTCGCCCTGGGCGCGGTCTCCGGCACGAGCCGGCTCTTCGAGGTCGTCTACCTGATGCTCTGGTACATCGGTCCGATGAACCACGTGCCGGCGTTCGACTACATGGGGGTGACGCCGCAGGCGCTGGTGTTGGGGATGCCGTGGGTGTACCTGGCAATGGCCGCCGCGCTCTTCGGAGCAGGAGTCGCCGCGAGGACGAGGCAGAGCCCGGGTTAAGGGCCCCCGGTGCGCGGAGCACCGGGAGCCGCCCCTCATCAGGCGGTCTTCAGCAGTAGTTGGTGGTGCAGGTCATCTCGCAGGTCTGGCAGGTCCTGCGGTTGCTGAAGTCGCAATCCGGCGGATTGGTGGTCCCCCCTGCTACGTGCTCAAGGTCGTTCTGGGTCAGCCGAAGCAGGGTCTCTCGATGCAGCGCGAGCTTCTTGATCCTCTTCTTCAAGACCGGTCTCCTTTCGTGTGCTCACGGACGCTGGATGCCGGCAGGGTGCCGATCTACCCCAACCGTCCGCTAGCCGATCTTGTTTGCAAATAACAAGCCGTTGTATTACCGCGCCTCGGCCGTCAACCCGCCGTTCATCCGCCGGTCCACCCTGAGCACCCCGGTGAGCGCCCGCACGTTGCTCATCAGGCGTTCCAGGTGCTTGCGGTCCCGCAGGCCGCAGACGACGCTGATCGTGGCGTGGCCGGTCTCTCTCGTGATCGCCTCGATGTGGCTGATGTTGCTGTCGAGCTTGGCGATCACCTCGGTCAGGCGGGCGAGCATGCCCTGGGTGTTGGCGGTCTCGACCAAGAGCGACACCTGGTAGACCTCGTCCTTCTGCCGTGCCCACGCCACCTCGACCTCGCGCTCCGGGTTGTAGAGGAGGTTCTTGACGTTCGGGCA
>JAXDLD010000671.1:0-7554 GCA_034666805.1 Acidobacteriota bacterium | reverse complement strand
GAGGATGCCGCCGTTGCCGCGCAGGTTCCAGTACGGGCCGTCCGGCGCCCAGGGGTGATCGAGCGGCGTCCCCCAGTCGCCGGTGGGAGTGTAGCCGTGGGCCACGTCCTCGCGATCGGGCACGTGGAAGCCGGTGTGGCGCAGGCCGGCCGGCTCCCAGAGGCGCTCTTTCAGATACTGCTCATAGGGCTTCCCGGAGGCGATCTCGACCACCGCCGCGAGCAGGTTGTAGCCGAGGTTCGAGTAGAGGAACCTCCTCCCCGGCACGTGGACGAGGTCGGCCGCCATCGCCCGGCGCACCATCTCCGGGCGGGAGACCGGCTCGTACTCGTCCCCCAGGAGGTCCGGCAGGCCGGAGGTGTGGGTGAGCAGCATGTGGAGGGTGATCGGCGCCTTGTCCGCGGGCACCGTCCCCAGGAACTTGCCGATCGGGTCCTCGACCTTGAGCCGGCCCTCCTGTTCGAGCTTCAGGATGGCGGCGGCGGTGAACTGCTTGGAGATCGAGGCGATGTCGAAGATCGTGCGGGCCGTGTAAGGCCGGCCGTGCTCCCGGTCGGCGAGGCCGTAGCCCTTGTCGAGGACGATCTGGCCGCCCTGGGCGACCAGGGCCGAGCCGGAGAAGCCGAAGGCCTCCAGGCGAGAGAAGAAGCGGTCGAGCGATTCGCCGAGCGGGCCATGGACCTCGCCGCGCGGCGAGGCCCCCGCCACCTGGCAGGCCGCGGCGCCGGTGAAAAGGAGGGAGAGAAGCAGGACACGGCCGATCGCTCTTTCCATTCGCGGCATCTTTTCACACCCGCTCGCCACGGTACGCAAGCTGCCACGGTACGCAAGCTGCAAGAGTTACAGAGATGCGATCACGGCGACCGTCCGCCGTCCTAGGAGGTTCATCATGCAGATTCAGCCGATCGTCCTCTCCCCCCGTCCGGAAATCCCGTCCCTCGACCGCGGCTCCATCTTCTTCGTCGGCACGGCCACGACCGTGATCCGCTGCGGCGGCTTCACGATCCTCACCGATCCCAACTTCCTCCACGCCGGCGACCACGCGCACCTGGGCTACGGCATGACCAGCGAACGGTTGACGGACCCGGCGGTCGACGTCGAGGATCTGCCGCCGCTCGACCTCTGCATCCTCTCGCACCTGCACGGCGACCACTGGGACCGCGTGGCGGCGGCGAAGCTCCGCAAGGACCTGCCGATCGTGACCACCGCGCACGCCGCGGCGGGCCTCCGCGAGCAGGGCTTCACCCAGGTCCACGCCCTCGGCACCTGGGACTCGGTCCGCGTCGTCCGCGGGGGCCAGGGCACCGGCGAGCTCCGCATCACGAGCACGCCAGGCAAGCACGCTCCCGGCCTGCTCAACCCCCTCCTCCCGCCGGTCATGGGCAGCCTGCTCGAATGGGCCGACGAGAAGGGCGCCCTCCGCTTTCGGCTCTACATTTCCGGGGACACCCTGGTGCATGACGACTTGGCCGAGATCCCGCGCCGCTTCCCCGACATCGACTTGGCCCTCCTCCACCTGGGCGGCACCCGGCTCTTCGGCGTGCTGCTGACCATGGACGCCAAGCAGGGGATCCAGGCTCTCCGCATCATCCAGCCCCGGGAGGCGATCCCCATCCATTACAACGACTACCCGGTCTTCAAGTCGCCCGTGGAGGATTTCCTCAAGGCGGCCCAGTCGGCGGGCTTGAAGACCAGGATCCACTATCTGCGCCACGGCGACACCTACGATTTCACGGTGCCGGAGGAGCGCACCCGGGTCTGGCGGCCCGCCCCGAGGCCCGCCCTGTCCTCCGAGCGGGAAGAGAAGCCGGCGGCGGGGGTCTGGAAGGCCTTGGGCGGCGGGACGGCGGGCGCCGTGGCCCTGACCGCCCTTCACGAGACCGCCCGGCGGGTGCTGCCCAACGCGCCGCGGGCCGATCTCCTGGGCGAGCGGGCGATCGACCGCTCGCTCCGCGCCCTGGGCCGGCGGCCGCCGTCCGGCCCCCAGCTCCACCGCTGGGCGCTCGCCGGAGACCTGCTCTCGAACTCCCTCTTCTACAGCCTGGTGGGGAGCCACGGGGGGCGGAAGGCCTGGCTCCGCGGCTCGCTCCTCGGCCTGGGGGCCGGCCTCGGCGCGGTGGTGCTGCCGGGCCCGCTCGGCCTCGGCAGCCGGCCGAGCACCCGCACCCCCGCGACGGTGGCGATGACCCTCGCCTGGTACGTCGCCGGGGGATTGGCGGCGGCGGCGGCGGTCAACGGCTTCGCGGCGCTGGCCCGCGACGGAGGCTAGGAACCGCCTTATCGTCCGCCGGCCCCGAAGGTATCGCAGCGGTTGATATCCCCGGAGTCGAAGCCGGTCTGGAACCACTTCTCCCGCTCGGCGGAAGAGCCGTGGGTCCAGGACTCGGGGCGGACCGTGCCCGTCGCCATCTTCTGGAGCCGGTCGTCGCCGACCGCCGCCGCGGCACCGAGGGCGGACTGGATGTCCCCGTTCTCCACCGTGCCCCGCTGCGCCGTCGCGTGGGCCCACACCCCGGCCAGGCAGTCGGCCTGCAGCTCGAGCTTGACCGACAGCTCGTTGCGGCTCGACGGCCGGGAGCTCTGGAGGCGCCGCACCTGGCTGTCGATCCCGAGCAGGTTCTGCACGTGATGGCCGACCTCGTGCGCCAGGACATAGGCCTGGGCGAACTCGCCCGGGGCGCCGAAGCGGTCCTTGAGCTCCCGGTAGAAGCCGAGGTCGATGTAGACCTTGTGGTCCTGCGGGCAGTAGAAAGGCCCGGTCGCGGACTCGGCGGTGCCGCAGCCCGAGCCGGTGACGTCCGTAAAGAGGACGAGCTTGGCATGCTCGTAGGGCCGGTTCATCTTCGCGAACTCCTCCGTCCAGGTCTTCTGGACGTCGTCGAGCACGAAGGAGACGAGTTGGGTGGTACGGTCGGTGGCCGCCGCCCCGCCGGCCACCCGGGGGCCGGGGACCGGCACGGGCTGGCTGGTATTCGAGCCGCCGCCCACGAGGGCGAAGAAATTTCGTTTGAATACGACAGAGAGGATGAGCAGGACGACGAATCCGCCGATCCCGATATGCCGCGGCCCGAATCCGAATCCACCACCACCACCTCCTCCGCCCTCACCTCGCCGATCCTCGATGTCGGGGCTTTCTCCGCCTGGCGTCCACCGCATGGGGTTCTCCCTCCTTTGGTTGGAGAGGCTGCTAGCAAGGGTGATGCCTGGGGGGCGGGGCCGGCCTTTTATGCGATGCTAAGAAAGTCCGGAGGGGCCAGCAGGCCGCGACGGCGCAGCGGTTCGGGCCCGTCCTTTTCACAAGCGGCTCGCAGGCGAGGCATGGTCAAAGCCGCGCGGACGAGGAAAAGCCTCGTGGGCGATGGCGGTACGCTGGCCGTCCAACTCGGCGCGGCCTGACCCGCCCGCAACGCCAGGAGCTCGGCAACCCCGGCAGCCGCGGCGAGCTCGGTAGGGTCCAGGCCCAGCGGAACTGGAACCTCGGCCCACACGAGGCCGGAGCGCTGGGCATCCGCCAGCCA
Source organism: Acidobacteriota bacterium (assembly GCA_034666805.1). Classification (GTDB taxonomy): domain Bacteria; phylum Acidobacteriota; class Thermoanaerobaculia; order Multivoradales; family UBA5704; genus DASQPA01. Next base: position 4,036 of record JAXDLD010000671.1, on the reverse strand, counting down.
CTGCCGCGCGGCGAGTGCGTCGAAGCCAAGGAGCGCTCGCACCAGGTCTCTAAGATCCATGGACGGATTCCCAAAGGTCCTCGAAGGCATAGCGCGCCTTGAGCTCGCGCCCGGGAACGAGAAACGGCTCGACGAGGCTCCAGACTTCCCTCTGTGTCCCAGGGACCTCAGGTAGAAGAAGCCGAGCGTCCGCGATGTCGATGTCGTCACGCCAGGCGCTCAGCTTCATCGCGAGGAGCTGCCGCGGCGCCAAGGCTCGAACGAGGAGAGCGGGCCTCTCCAGCAGCACCTCGCCAGGGAGAACGCCGTTGAGGTACCCCTTTGCTCCGTCGTTCAGCCAGTCCTCCGGAAGACCCAGGGTCGTTGCCACTCGTTGCGCGGCCTCCCGCAGACCGGTGAGGCCTGTGGCGCCAAGCGAGAACGCATCCACGTCTCGCGTCGCCTCTCGGGCGTTGTAGATGAGGACGAGGGCGGCACCGCCAGCCACAAGAATCTCCTCCTGCGTGTAGTTCTCCAGCGCCTCGAGCTCCCTCGCCAGTGCCTCGAGGGCCTCAACGATGTCGGACCGGGAAAGGAGGCTCATTGCCACTATCTTACCCTTCCGGGTGAGAGGGCGCGGGCGTCCCCAGCTCCACGTGGCCCCCGCCTTCGCGCTCCACCTGCGCTATCATCCTCAACCGTAGCCAACCGGCTCCAGGACTGAAAAGACCGCCCCCGGCGGTCCGCGAGGTGCGACGATGAAGCTTTCCGTGAACGGAAAAGAGCACGAGGTCGTAGCCGCCGACGACATGCCGCTCCTCTGGGTGCTGCGCGACGTGCTCGGCCTGACCGGCACCAAGTTCGGCTGCGGCATGGCGCAGTGCGGCGCCTGCACCGTGCTGGTCGACGGCCAGCCCGTCCGCTCGTGCGTACGGCCGGCCGCCGCCGTCGCCGGGCGCGCGGTGACGACGATCGAGGGCCTGAGCTTGAATGGGGATCACCCCGTGCAGCGGGCGTGGGCGGAGGTCGACGTCGTCCAGTGCGGCTACTGCCAGTCCGGGCAGATCCTCTCGACCGTCGCCCTGCTCCAGGCGAAGCCGAAGCCGACCGACGCCGACATCGACGCCGCGCTCGCCGGCAATATTTGCCGGTGCGGCACCTACCAGCGCATCCGGAGCGCCGTCCACCGCGCCGCCGAGCTGGCGGAGGGTTGACCATGAATCCCCGGAAGGAAGTCTCCCGGCGTTCGTTCCTCAAGCGCTCGGCGGTCGTGGGGGGGAGCCTCGTCGTCGGCTTCTTCGTGCCGGCCGGGATGCGGCGGAGGGCCTTCGCCCAGGAGCCCCCCGTCCCCGCCGCTCCGGCCGCCCTGCCGCCCGCCAACGCTTTCCTGCGGATCGGCAGCGACGAGAGCGTCACCGTGCTCCTCGCGCATTCCGAGATGGGCCAGGGCATCTGGACCACCCTCCCCATGATGGTGAACGAGGAGCTGGATGCCGACTGGAGCCGCTTCCGGGTCGAGCATGCGCCCGCGGCGGCGGTCTACCACTCGCCGATCTTCCCCATTCAGATGACCGGCGGCTCGATGTCGACCTGGTCCGAGCTCGACCGCTACCGCCAGGTCGGCGCCGTGGCGCGCACCCTCCTCGTGGCGGCGGCCGCGGCCCAGTGGGGCGTCGCCCCCGTTGATTGCCACACCGAGAATGGCTACGTCCTCTGCCGCGACCGGCGCGCGAGCTACGGCTCCCTCGCCGCGGCGGCGGCCCAGCTGCCACCGCCAGCGAGCGTCGAGCTCAAATCCCCCGAGAGCTGGAAAGTCATCGGCAAGCCGACCCGGCGCCTCGACACCCCGGAGAAGATCACCGGCCGGGCGAAGTTCGGAATGGACGTCCAACTGCCGGGGATGTTGACCGCGACCGTGGCTCATGCCCCGACCTTCGGCGGCAAGGTCAAGAGCTTCGATCCGGCGGCGGCGAAGGCGGTGCCCGGCGTGCGCGCCGTCTTCGCGATCCCCTCGGGAGTCGCCGTCGCCGCCGACCACTTCTGGGCGGCCAAGCGCGGCCGGGACGCGCTCAAGGTCGAGTGGGATCTCGGGCCGCACGCCGGGGTCGACACCGCGAGCCTCCGCCAGAGCTACCGCGAGAAGGCGAAGTCGGCCGGTGCCCAGGCGGCTTCCGGCGGCGACGCCGCGAAGGCGCTCGCCGGGGAGCCGCTCGTCGCCGAGTACTCGGTGCCCTATCTCGCGCACGCCCCCATGGAGCCGCTCAACTGCACGGTCCGCCGCGGTGCCGACGGTTGCGAGGTCTGGACCGGGACCCAGTTCCAGACCGTCGACCAACAGCGGGTGGCGGAGATCCTGGGTTTGAAGCCGGAGCAGGTCGCGCTCCACACGACCTTCTTGGGCGGCGGCTTCGGCCGGCGGGCGAACATCGCCTCGGACTTCGTCGTCGAGGCGGCGCACGTGGCGAAGGGACTCGACAAGCCGGTCAAGCTCGTCTGGACCCGGGAGGACGACATCCGCGGCGGCTACTACCGGCCCATGGCCGTCCATCGCCTGGAAGGGGCGCTCGACAGCCAGGGCGCGCCCGTCGCCTGGCGGCAGCGGATCGTCACCCAGTCGATCCTCGGCGGCTCGCCCTTCGCGGGGATGATCAAGGACGGCATCGACGCCACCTCGGTCGAGGGCGCCTCCGACTCGCCGTACGTCACGTCCATTCCGCATCACCGGGTCGAGCTCCACACCGTCGCGCCGGGCGTTCCCGTCCTCTGGTGGCGTTCGGTGGGGCACTCGCATACCGCCTTCGCCGTCGAGTCGTTCGTCGACGAGCTGGCGCACGCCGGCAAGCGCGACCCGCTGGAGCTCCGGCGGGCCCTCCTCGCCAAGGCGCCGCGGGTGCGGGCGGTGCTCGAGCTGGCGGCAGAGAAAGCGGGCTGGGGGAGCGCCCCGCCCCAGGGCCGGGCGCGGGGACTCGCGGTCCACGAGTCTTTCGGGAGCATCGTCGCCCAGGTCGCGGAGGTCTCCGTCGAGGGAGGAAAGATCCGGGTGCACCGGGTGGTCTGCGCGATCGACTGCGGCATCTGCGTCAACCCGTTGGGCGTCCGCGCCCAGATGGAGTCCGCCATCGCCTTCGGGCTCGGGGCGGCGCTCCACAGCGAGCTGACGATGAAAGAGGGCCGGGTCGTCGAGAGCAACTTCCACGACTACCAGGTCCTGCGCCTCCACGAGATGCCGCAGGTCGACGTCCACATTATGCCCAGCCATGAGAAGTCGGGCGGCGCCGGCGAGCCCGGCACGCCGCCCATCGCGCCGGCGGTGGCGAACGCCGTCTTCGCGTTGACGGGGAAGCGGCTGCGCGAGCTGCCGTTCCGGCTGGCCTGAGGGAGAGGAAGGCGATGAAGATGAAGATGCGAAGCGCCTGGATCTTGACCGGATGTCTCCTCGGGGCCGCCCTTCTCGGCCCTCAAATCCTGAGCGCCGCCGAGCCGCAGAAAAATGCGGACTCGCGGGCCGCCGCGCTGGCGGCCTTCGACACGATCCAGACCGTGCTCCAGCATCCGCGCTGCCAGAACTGTCACATTCCGGGTGACGCGCCGCTCCAGTTCGACTCCGGGCTCACCCATGCCCAGAACGTCCAGCGCGGGCCGGAGGGGAAGGGAGTGGCCGGCCTGCCCTGCGCGACCTGCCATGCGGAAGGCAACCCGCCGGCGAGCTACGGGCCGCACATGCCGCCCGGCGCTCCGAAGTGGCATCTGCCGCCGCCGGAGCGGAAGATGGTCTTCATCGGCCTCTCGAAAGCGGATCTCTGCGCGACGGTCAAGGACACGCAGCGGAACGGTGGCAAGGACCTGGCGGCGCTCCTGGAGCACGTAGACCACGACAAGCTCGTCCTCTGGGGCTGGAACCCGGGGGTCGGCCGGGCGCCGGTCTCCGTCCCCCACGACGCTTTCGTCGCCAGCTTCAAGACCTGGATCGCCGGCGGGGCGCCCTGCCCGTCGTCTGCGGCGGAATCGGCGCGGACCAGCCGAGTTCCGTAGGCCAGCCCGAAATCGCACCCGGATA
>JAXDLD010000670.1:0-7052 GCA_034666805.1 Acidobacteriota bacterium | reverse complement strand
AGGAATAAGGGTTTCGGTAATGAGCGAGAGGGCGCGTGCTGGCAATTGAAGAGTGGGGTGTCTGCCAACAAAAAAGCGCGCGCACGCGAGGTGGCTTCCTCAACAGCTTCAGCGAAGCGCGTGCCTGAGCCCGACTCGGTTTCGGAGTAGTAGGCCACTCTGCCAAATACTCCAGGCGCGCAGCAACGAGAAAACGCGCGTGCTTTCACCGGGCAAGCTGTCTGGCTTCGGCGAACACCTCTGCGGCGGAGAAAGTCTCCGCCTCGCCTCTCTCGTAAGCGGCAACCCGATCGGCGATTTCCCGCTCCCACTCGGCCTCGATTTCGGCCACCTGAGGGCCCTGCAGCGATTCGAGGAGCACTTCGACGAGTCGAGCTCGCTCTTCAGCCGAGAGGTTACGGGCCTGCTGTTCAAGCTGGGTCAGGGTCACGGGTATTTCACCTCCGGATCAGGAGCCTATCTTTACACCAACCGCTCGTTGCGCGGGAGCCCTTGGGGAGGCGCCAGCAGGTCACGCGGCCGGCGCCACGGGCTGGATCCCCCGCTCAAGGGTTTCCGCCAGAGCGGCTCTCGCCTCCTCCAGGTCGAAGTCCATCTGGAGTCCAAGCCAGAAACGTTCCGAGGTCCAGAAATAGCGCGCCAGCCGGAGCGCTGAATCGGGAGTGATCGCCCGTTTCCCGAGCACGATCTCGTTGACCAGCCGTGGCCGCACCCGGATCTCCCGGGCCAGCCGGTTCTGGCTGATCGCGAGCGGTTTCAGGAACTCCTCCAGGAGGACCTCACCGGGATGGACGTTCGCGAGCTGCTGCGGCATGGGCACCTCCAGGTCAATAGTAATCCACGATCTCCACGAGTGGCGCTACAAGTCGGACCGGCGATGGAAACAGGACAGTCGAGGAGAACGCCCCCCACGGGTGGGGGCGCTACGCACACGGCAGAGGGCGTGCCGAGCTCGAGTCTGGGTCTTCCTGGCGGACACGCGTCTCATTGTCTGTCCCAGAAGGGCAGGGGCGATCGGCCAGGGAGGCCAATGCCACCAGCTTGGCACGGGGCCGCGGCGCTCGGAGCTCCGAACGGCGAGATCCATCGGTACCGCTTCGGCGGTAGGATTTCCATTATGGAAGCCTCTGGAGATTCCCCTATGGCGACGACCGCCCACCAGAACCCCGCCGCAGCCACCATCCTCGACATCCTCACCCGCATCAACACCGCCTGGCGCACCGGGCACCCCGAAGAGATGGCCCCCTACCTCGACGAGCACGTGGTCATGGCGTTCCCCGACTTCTCAGGCCACATGGAGGGGCGGCAGGCCCTGATCGACAGCTTCAGCGCGTTCGAGCGCGAGGCGCGCGTGCACGAGTACCGGCAGGGCGAGGTCCGCGTCGACGGCTCGGGCGGCGCGACCGTGGCGCAGTACCCGTTCGAGATGGTCTATGAGCGGGAGGGCGCCCGCTGGCGTTCGAAGGGGTGGGACGTCTGGGTCTTCGAGCGCCGCGGGACGGAGTGGATCGCCGTCTGGCGCACGATGCAGGCGCTCACGGAAGAGCCGGCGGAGCCCGCATAGGGGTACGGTTGATCGATCAGGCGGCCGGCGCAACGGGACGGTCGAGGAGAACGCCCCCGTTCCTACCGGCGGCTCGCCTCGTCGCCTCACACGGCTGGCCGCGGCGCTCGGAGCTCCTGGGGGCCGTCGCTGCCCCTGCCACGCCGATGACAGACGACGGAGGGGCGCTCACTGCCCCCGCGACGCCGACGACAGACGACGGAGGGGCGGTCGCTGCCCCCGCGACGCCGACGACAGACGACGGAGGGACGGTCGCTGCCCCCGCGACGCCGATGGCAGACGACGGAGGGGCGATCACTGCCCCCGCGACGCCGATGACGGACGACGGAGGGGCCGTCGCTGCCCCTGCGACGCCGATGACGGACGACGGAGGGGCGGTCGCTCCCCCTGCGACGCCGATGACAGACGGCGGAGGGGCAGAGACGCCCTGAGGCTTCAGCTTCCGCCGAGGAGCCGGGCGCGGATCTTCACCGGTTGCTGCGGGGTATCGCCGCTCTGGTTCCAGGCGACGACGTAGCGGCCGGCGCGGCCGACGATCACCGGCGCGAACTGATCGCCCGCGGTCGTCAGGTTCACCCGGAAGTCGCGGGGGAGGAGAGGCTGGCCATCCGCCCCGAAGGGGCGGCCGAAGATCCCCGTTCCGCTCCCGTCCCTCCCCTTGTTGTCCGTCCAGACCGCCACGAAGCCGCCGTCCGGGAGCGCGGCCAGGTGCCCCAACTTCTGACCGCCCTGACGGTAGGAGTCGACGGCCAGGTCCGCGGTCATGGGGGAGCCGCCGGCGGCGAACCGGCGGGCCAAGACTTCTCCTCTCAGGTTGTTGGGGGTCCAGGCCACGGTAAAGCTGCCGTCCGGCGCCGCGCTGAGGGCGGCCACGTCCACCGGCAGGTCCTGCTCCTCCGAGCTCACCCGCGTCGCGTCCCCGAGCTGCCGCCCCCGGAGGGTCGAGCGGCCCAGCCGCAGGACGTAGAGCTCGCTATCGAAGAAGGTGTAGAGGACGGTGATCACCCCGTCCGGACCGACCGCGACGTCGCTCAGGATCTGGTCGTCGGAGCCGCCGCGGGCCACGAACTCCGGGCTGAGCGGAACGCCGCCGGCCGTGAAGGCGCGCGCGTCGACGTCGAAGGCATAGAAGGGCGTTGGGACGTCGGGGGCGTGAGTGAGGAAGTCGTCGACAGCGGTCCAGGCGACGACGAACCCGCCGCCCGGCCGCAGGGCGATCCGCCCCTGGCTCCGGTCCCTGGGGTTCACCGCGTGCACCTGGAAGGCCGGCCGGACCGGCTTCCCGGTACGGCTGAACCGCTGCACCAGGACCCGGGTAGGCTTGCCCGGCGGGGTGTCGTCCCAGGCGACCAGGAAGCTGTCGTCGACGTCGGCGACGACTGAAGTCACGACCGAGCTGCTGGCGGACTGGGCGATCAGGCGGAACTCGCCGCTCGACGGGGTACCGTCGGAGTGGAAGAAGCGGGCGTGCACGGCGCCCTTCGGCGCGCCGCCGCTCTGCCCGGTGTCCGTCCACACGACGACGAAGCCGCCGTCCGAGAAGAGGGCCGGCTGGGGCCCCGAGTGGCGGCCCGGAGCCCCGGGATCGTTGACCGCGATCTCCAAGCCCACCGGCCGGGGCGGGGGCGCCGCCGCGGTCGCGGACGAGGTGAGGGCGAAGGCGGTCCCGAGAGCGAGGAGGAGTTTCATGACTTCAATTATAACTCCCGGGCTCGGCCGGGCCGCGCTACACCCCGAGATCCCCCTTGAGCGCCGCCAGTTCCTCGGCGAGGCGGGCGACGGTCTCCTCCAGCTTCTGAACCCGGGAGGCGAGCGAGGAGGAGGCCCCGGTCGAGGCCGCGGCCGGCAGCTCCGGCACGTCCGCCGGGGTCGACGGTGGGGCGACCTCCCCCACCAGATGCACCCAGCGGTTCTCCTTCTGGCCGGTCCGGCGGGGCAGCTCGATGACCAGCGGCTCGTCGATGGCGGCCATCTTGCGGAGGGTCTCCTCGACCTCGGCGAGCGAAGCGAAGGCGTGCAGGCGCTCGCTCCGGGTGTGGAGCTCCCCCACCGTCTGGGCGCCGCGGAGGAGGAGGAGAGTCAGGATCGCCTTCTTCCCCGCCGTGTCGAGCCCCCAGCGCCGGGTGACGCTCTGCTGCCACTTCTCGCTCCGCGCCCCCTCGGTCCGCCAGACGAGGACGTCCTGGCGCAGGGTCTCGAGCGCCGCGTCGACCTGGGTCTCGGTGAGCTGCATCACGGGGTCGCGGTTGGTCTTCTGGTTGCACGCCGCGAGCAGCGCGCTCATGGTCAGGGGGTAGATCTCCGGCGTCGTCTGCTCCTTTTCGAGCAGCGCGCCGACGATGCGGACCTCCACGGGGTCGAGCTGGCGGGTGCGGGACGACATCGGGCTATTTGATGCCGAACCCGGGCGCGGGTCAACCGGGGCGGCCGGTCGAACGGTCCGATGCGAAGCCGGATTCATCCGGCGCAACTCATAGCCCGGGCATTCATGCCCGGGCGGAGCTCCGCCGGAGATAAATCTCCGGGCTATGAGTTGCGCTGGATGAATCCAGCTTTGCCCGAAGGGAAGCGTTTCGGGCCAAGGGCTCACCGCGGATGCCCCCGCACCCACTTCACATAGGCGACCAGCGCCTCGACCTCCTCCTCCTTGATCCGATCCCCGAAGGCCGGCATCTTCACCGCCTCGGTCTCCAGGATGCGACGGGCGGCCGGGTTCGCCCGGAAGCGGTCGGTCGTCCCGTTCTTCACCCACTGCCGGAGCTCGGCGTCGCTCCGCACGAGATCGGGATAGTCCGGCCCATCCCAGGTCGGGACGTAACCCTTGAGCGACCCCGGATCGGCGACCAGCCCGCGCCCCTCCGGCCCGTGGCAGCCGAAGCAGCCGTAGCGGAGGGCGGCCTCGCGCCCCTCGGTCGCCTGAGGATCGTCGATCGGCCCGAACTGGGAGACGGAGAGGACGTAGGCGACGAGGTCGCCGGTCTCCCCGCGGGAGAGCCGGCCGCGGAAGGCCGGCATGGCGATCAGGGCCTTGGGGTCGGGGAAGCGGCCCGGCGGGTGGCCGTCCAGAATCCAGGCGCGGACGTCTTCGGGGGACTGGTTGTACATCATCCAGGTCCCGCCGCTCCAGGTGGGCACCTCGCCGCCCCCCTTGGCCCCGGGGTTCTTGATCCCCGCCACCCCGCCCGGCCCGTGGCACCCGAAGCACCCCATCCGCTCGGCGACCGCCCGGCCGCGGACGACCGGCATCGCCCCGGCGCTCGCCGCCCAGCCTGCCCGCAGGAGCAGCCACCCCAGGACCGCCCCCTGGGCGACCACGAGGGCGGCGAGCGCCCAGACCCAGCGTCGGCCGGCCATTTTGATCCTTCGGGTGGCCCTACTTGGCGACCGGAGTCACCGAATCCATGACGAGGAGCTTCGCCCCGCCGCGCTCGGCCCAGGTGCCCTTGACCGTGACCTTCTTGCCGGCGTAGGGCTTGAGCTTGTCGTTGGGGGTCTCCATGTCCTGTTTCGAGGCCACCCAGACCACCTTGTTGGTCCCATTCTCCAGGATGGCGAGCGGGATGCCGGAGTCGGCGCAGCCCTGGGCGCACTTGGCATGACCCTCCCCCTTGGCGCCGCTCTTGATGTAGCAGGCCGAGTCGATGACCTCGCCGGTGACGGAGGCGGCGGGGCCGGGCTTCTCCGCCGCCTTCTCGGCGGCGAAGGCGGGCAGGGCGGTGATGCCGGCAGTACCGGCGATACTGGCGGCGGTCAGGGTGAGAGCGAAAAGGGAACGCAGTTTCATGGGAGGTTCCTCCGGGTCGTGAGTGGGAATGCCGGCCGGGCCGGGGTGTGGGTTGAGATCATAGCCTGTCCTATAGAGTGCGGAGGGGGAAGAAGGTTACAGGCCCTCACCCCCGGCCCCTCTCCCGGCCCGCCCACCCTGACCGCCGGGAGAGGGGAGCGGAGCGCGTAGGAGGCGAGAAATGCGCTTGTAACCTCTCGAGGGCTCGCGACTCTCTATATATAAGGACAGAGCGAGGAGGTCGAAGGCGATGAACAGCGGATCGAGGCTGGCGACACTGGCGACAGTGACCGAGTTAACGGGGGCGCTCTCCGACGAGGAGGTGGTGTCCCGGGTGCGGGCCGGCGAGACCGGCCTCTTCGAGATCCTCATGCGCCGCCACAACCAAAGGCTCTACCGGGTGGCCTGCGGCATCCTGGGCGATCCAGCCGAAGCCGAGGACGTGATGCAGGACGCCTACGTGCGGGCCTACGCCCACCTGGACCAGTTCGCGGGCCGCTCCACCTTCGCCACCTGGCTCACCCGCATCGCCGTCAACGAGGCCCTGGCGCGGACCCGCTGGAGGAGCCGCTTCGTGGAGATCGACGCCATGACCGAACCCAGGAAAGACGCCCTGCCGCCCCTCTGGTCTCAGGAGAAGGGCCCCGAATCCCAGGCGGTAGCCCGCAGCCTCCAGGCTGTGCTCGAATCGGCGATCGCGGCCCTGCCCGATACTTACCGGCCGGTGGTGATGCTGCGGGACGTCCAGGGGCTGTCGACGGCGGAGGCGGCGGAGTGCCTGGAGCTCTCCGAGGCAGCGGTCAAGGTGCGCCTCCACCGCGGGCGGGCGGTGCTGAGGAAGGAGATCGCGGCCCGGTCCGGAGAGGTGCTGGGGCGGGCGTTCGAGTTCGGGGCGGAGCGGTGTGATCGGGTGGTGGCGGGGGTGCTGGGGCGGATTGGGGCCTGAGGGCCGAAGCGCTACTCTCTATAATGTTCAGAGGAGAGAGGCGCGATGAACGTCCGCGAGATCCTGACCGACATTCACGCCCTGGAAGAGGATCTCCTGGATTTCGAGCGCAAGTACGGCCTGCGCTCCGAGTCCTTCTACGCCGCCTATCGGGGCGGCGAGGAGCCAGGAAACGAAGCCTGGGCCTCGACTTCAGCGAATGGGCCGGCGTCTATCGGACTTGGCTGACCCGGCAGGCCGAGTACCGGAACGAGGTCGATCGGCTCCAGGGCGGCTCACCGAGCCTGGAGGGTTGATCCGGGTGGTCGCGTGACCAACCCCTGCGCACGGTCGAAGACTACGAACTATTCCTCTACACCCTGCCCGAGCGCCACCCTTCCGTTCGTCGCTCCACGCTGACGCTCCCTCGCCGCGGACATTCGCTCGCCCGCGTGGCTGGCGAGGTCTTCTTGGACCAGGGTGTCCGTATGGTCGTCCGGGAACGACTCCTCTTCGATCGTCTCCCCGTCTTGATCGAGAGTTATTTATGAAGTCTGGCGCGATCAAGAGAAGATCTATTGGTACGATCCCCAGCCCCATCCAACGATCCCAGGCTGCGGAGCTCGCATCCGCACCACAAGCACGTGCCACCTGACATCAAGCACCATCGGATCCCTGCTCCCGTCATGAGCTTCTTCCTCCCCAACCTCCCGGCGCACATCCAGGAAACTTGAAACGCTGAGTCAAGAAGGCGAGAGAGGCTGGACTCCGTTGCCCTC
>JAXDLD010000669.1:0-6236 GCA_034666805.1 Acidobacteriota bacterium | reverse complement strand
GGCCGACCGCGACCTCGACTGGTACCTGGAGAAGGCCGACGCGCTCACCCGCGGCCACCAGGGGGCCGACGCCTTGACCCTGCTCTCGCCCCTCGACCACCTGGCCTCCGGACCGGCGGAGCAGGCCCGGCTCGAATGGGCCCGGGGCATGGCGGCCGCCGACCTCTCCTCCGCCCGCCGCGGGCGCTCCAACCTGGAGACCGCCGACCGCCGCGCCTTCGGGCAGATCGCCCGCGAGCACCTGGAGAAGGTCGCGGTCCCCGGCGCCGACCACGACCTCGCGGTCCGCGCCCTGCGCGCCCTCTATGCCGGAGAGACCGAGGCCGAGCTCTTCGAGCGCTCGATCCTCACTCTGCGCCAGCTCCGCAAGCTCGACCCGGCCGACACCACCGGCGCCGGCCACCTCTGGCAGCTCGGCTGGCGCGAGTATGCGCGGCGCAACTTTTCCGGCGCCGTCGGCTACTGGACCGAGCTGACCGACCTCTACAAGGGCGACAGCGCCGCCCGCCGCGGGCGCTACTGGACGGCGCGCGCCTTCGAGGCGCTGGGCGAAGGGGAGCGGGCGCAGCAGATCTACGACGAGGTGGCCGACGCCGACACCTCCGACTTCTACTGCCGGAACGCCCGCACCCACCTGAAGCGGCAGGCCGCCCGGGCGGCGGCGGCGGCACGGGTGGTCGAGCCCTGGCCCGACGACCCGGCCCTCCGCCGGGCGCGCCTCCTGACCGACCTCGGCCTCGACGACCTCGCGGCTTCGGAGATCGAGATCTCCCGGTCCAAGGCGGAGCCGCGCTCGGTCTCCGCCCTCGAATCCCTGATCCTCGCCCGCCGCGGCGAGCGCCGGAAGAGCATGCTGACCATCCGCACCGCCTTCCCCACCCTCGGCAGCCCCTACCAGGCGAGCCTGCCGGACCAGGCGCGACGGCTCTATTACCCCCTGGACTACGGGGATACGATCCACAAGTGGGCGGCGGCCAACCACCTGCCCCCCTACGTCATCGCCGGCATGATCCGCCAGGAGAGCGGCTTCGACGTCAACGCCGTCAGCTCGGCCGGCGCGCGGGGCTTGATGCAGCTCATGCCTTCGACGGCACGGGAGCTCGCCCAGCGCTTCGGGGTCCCCTTCTCGCACGACCGGATGAGCGAACCGGCCTTCAACCTGCAGCTCGGGACGACCTACTTCCGGCAGGTGATGTCGATGTTCGGCGACAACCTGGAGCTCGCCTTGGCTGGTTACAACGGCGGCCCCTTCCGCATCAAGCGGCTCTGGCACGAGTCGGGCTCGGGCGAGGTGGACCGCTTCCTCGAGGGGCTCGACATCGAGGAGTCGAAGGTCTACGTGAAGCGGATCCTCGTGCTCTCCGACAGCTACCGCCAGCTCTACCCGGCCGCCGGCTAGACGCGTGCTCTGGGGACGCTTCCGAGCCGCGCTTCCTCTGGCGCTGGCGCTCCTCGCCGGCTGCGCCCAGAGGCCTCTTCAGGTCCACGACGGGCCGGTCGTCTTCATCACTCTCAACTCGCTCCGGGCGGACGTCGTGGGGGCGCTCGGCGGCGCCGACCCGGGGCTGACGCCGAACCTCGACCGGCTGATGGGGAGCGCTACCTGGGCCGGGCGGGCGATCACCCCCTCGTCCGCCGTGATCCCCGCCACCGCAGCGCTCCTGACCGGCCTCCGGCCCTGGCAGAACCAGGTCCTCGGCCAGGGGAGGCCTGATCTCTCGCCGGACCTCCTCACCCTGCCGGAGGCGCTCAAGGCCGTGGGCTACACGACCTACGGCTACTACCACGGCCACTGGATGGAGCGGGAGAACGGCTACGGCCAGGGGTTCGACAGCTACGAGCTCCTGGGCGACGGCGACGACGCCATCGACCTCCTCTCCCGCCTCCCGCCGGGCCGCGAGCTCGTCTGGGCGCACGTCCCCGAGCCGCAGCCTCCCTACGTGCGCCGCAATTGGCTCCTCCGGCGCCTCAAGGACCTGGCGCCCGACCTGCCGCCCATCATCCGCTCGCCGGAGCTCGCCCGCTACGCGGACCCCGCCGTGCCCCTGCCGCCGGCCGAGCGTCGCCGCTTCCGAGACCTCTACCGGCTGCACGTGGCCTGGGCCGACGAGCGGCTTGGCCGCCTCCTCGACGCCCTGCGGCGGAGCGGCCAGTGGGACCGCACCCTCTTGATCGTCACCTCGACCTACGGCGAGGAGCTCGGGTCAGGCCTCGGCCGCGAGCGGATCGAGGTGCCGCTCGCGATCAAGCTCCCGGCCGGCTGGAGGCGGCCCCTCGCCGCCGCCCGGAGTGAGCGGGTGGCGACTCTCCGCCTGTGGGCGACGGTGGTCGAGGCGGTAGGCGGGCCCGTGCCCCCCGCCGTCGCCCCCAGCCTCTTCGCCCGGAGCCGGCGGCCCCTCCCCGTCCTCTCCGAGCTCTACTCGGGGGACGGCGCCAACACCTTCTCGCTCGTCGACGGCGACGACCAGCTCCTCTGGGAGTCGCGCTTCGCGCCCCCCGAGCCGGAGTACTACCGCGCCCTCCTCGAGAACGTGCCGGGCGCCCCGCCGCCCGAGCCCCCCTTGCGGGAGGATGGGGAGGCGATCCTCGGCCGCCTGGCGACCGCCTTCGCCGCCACCCGGCCGCTCTCCGGCACCGCCCCCCCGCTCCTCTCCCTCGTCCACTGGGAGGGGACATCGGGGAGCCGGCGGATCGACGAGCCGAGACGCCAGGCGGAGCTCGCCGCCCGCTTGGCCCGCGCCTGGTACCGGTTCGTGCCGGAGGAGCTATCGCCCGACGGCGAAGGCCAGGCCCGCAAGGCCTTGCCGCCCCCGCCAGCGCGCGGCCACTGACTGCGATATACTGCCCAACCGCCCCGCCAGGGCACTCTCCGGGTCCATAGCTCAGCGGTGAGAGCTTCCGGCTCATAACCGGCAGGTCCCTGGTTCGAATCCAGGTGGACCCACACCTTGAGGGATGTTCAGTTTGACCGACAGCAAACAGCCAGAAAAGACAGGGGGCGCTAGGAGCGCCCGGCAATTGGCCTACCCGAGGGTGCCTCTTAGCGGAGGCACCCTCTTCGTTTTGGAGGAGATGGATTTTTTTCGAATAGGAGCGGAAGGCCTGCGATGAGTCAATATCTCGATACGATCGTGGAGCTTCAGGAGGCCCTCGACCAGCTGGCCGAGGCCCAGGAGCGGCTGCACGGAATCCCCGACTGGATGCGCGAGCTCCACGACGAGCATGTGGCGAAGAGCGCCGAGATCCGGACGCTCGAGGAGGCCGGCGAGACCCTGGCGACGGAGCGCCGGGCCGCCGAGGGGGCGATCACGGACGCCCAGGAGAAGCTCAAGAAGTACCAGCAGCAGATCAACAAGGTCAGCACCCAGCGCGAGTACGGGGCCCTGCTCCAGGAGATCGACGGCGCCAAGGCGCAGGTCACGACCTGCGAGGAGCAGGCCTTCTCGTCTCTCGAGAAGCTCGACCAGACCCAGCGCGACCTGACCACCCTGCGCGAAGGCTTCCGCGACCTCGACCAGCGCTACGCCGCGGAGCTCGCCCGCTGGGAGGGGGAGAAGCCGGCGGTGGCCGAGAAGGTGGCGGGGCTCGAAGCCCGGATCGCGGGCTTGAAGGAAAAGCTGCCGCGCGGCCTCTTCTCGCAGTTCGAGCGCATCAGGGAGCGCCACGGCGGCACCGCGCTGGCCCCCATCCGCCTCCTCGAACGCCCCGGCGGCAAGGGGCCGCGGGAGTGGCACTGCGGCGCCTGCAACTACCGGGTCCGGCCACAGGTGGTGGTCGAGATCCGCAACAGCAGCGACCTCGTGCAGTGCGACAGCTGCAAGCGCATCCTCTACCTGCCCGGGCCGCAGGCCGCCGCGTGATCCTCCCGGCTGCCCCCCCGGCGGACCTCTCCGCCCGGCTCGCCGCCGTGCGGGCCGAGATCGCCGCCGCCTGCGCCCGGAGCGGCCGGAACGCTTCCGAAGTCACCCTCCTGGGCGCCAGCAAGACCCAGCCGGCGCCGGTCCTCGAGGCGGCCTTCGAGGCGGGGCTCCGCACCTTCGGCGAGAACCGGGTGCAGGAGGCCCTCGCCAAGACCGCCCTCCTGCCGCCCGCGGTCGTCCAGGGGAGCGAGTGGCACCTGATCGGCCCCCTGCAATCGAACAAGGTGAAGACCGCGCTCGACCTCTTCACCGTCGTCCACGCGATCGACCGGCCGAAGATCGCCCTCGCCCTCGACCGCGAGGCGGCCGGCCGCGGGGTCACCCTCTCCGGTTTCCTGGAGATCAACCTGGGGGGCGAGGCGAGCAAGCACGGCTTCGCTCCGGCAGGGCTGGCCGCAGCGGTGGCGCCGCTCGCCGGCCTGGGAAACCTGCGGATCGCCGGCCTGATGGCGATCCCCCCCGAGGCCGACGACCCCGAAGGGTCGCGCCCCTGGTTCCGCCGGCTCCGCGAGCTGCGCGACGAGCTCGCCTCCCTTCGGGAGTGGCAGGGGTTCCCCGGCTGGCTCTCGATGGGGATGAGCCACGACTACGCCGTGGCGGTCGAGGAGGGGGCGACCCACGTCCGGGTCGGCACGGCGCTCTTCGGTCCTCGGCGGTATCCAATCTGAAGCCATGGTAAGATATCTATAAGACGTCGCTTATAGATGATGACACTCGGGCCGCCCAGGGGGCGATCTACCAGGAGAACACCATGGCTCTCACTCCGCTCGACATCCAGAAGATGCGTTTCCCTCAGAAGATGCGGGGCTACGACCCGACCGAGGTGGAAAACTTCCTCGCCCTGGTGGCCGAGGACCTGGCCGCCAAGGGCGCCGACCTGGACAAGGCCGAGCGCGAAAACCGCTACTACCGCCAGCGCCTGGAGGAGACCGAACAGCGCGAGCACCAGCTCCAGCAGACTCTCCTGCGGGCGCAGAAGGTCTCGGACGAGATCACGGCCAACGCCCGCCGCGAGGCCGAGCTGATGGTCAAGGAGGCGGAGATCGCCGCCGACAAGATGGTGCAGCAGGCGGTCGAGCAGTCGACCCGTATCGAGAGCAAGATCGCCGAGCTGCGCACCATGCGGCGCGAGCTGCAGATGAAGTTCCGCAATACGCTCGACCTCTTCCAGCGCATCCTGGAGGCCGAGCTGGAAGAGGAGCGGGCGACCGCCACCGTCCACACCCTCCCCCGGAAGCGGAAAGAGGCGTGAGGCCCTCACCCCCGGCCCCTCTCCCAGCCCACCCTCCCGCACCCCCGGGAGAGGGGAGAAGCGCATGTAGGAGACTCTTCCCCGGCTACGAGATGGAAGCCCTCGATGCACCCTTCCTCCTCTCGCGCCTGCTGGAGGACGGCGACGGCGCCGACCTCCGCCAGCTCTTCACCGAGGTATCGGAGCCTGAGGCCGCTGCCTGGCTCGCCGCCCGGGGCGGCCGGCAGCTCTCGGTCCGCAGCCGCGCCTTCTGGGATCTGGTATTGGGGACGGCGAGCCCCGCGATCCCCGACATTTCCGCCTTCTGGCCCCTGTGAGCCTGGAGCACCCCGAAGCGCTCGCCCCGGCCTCCCAGGAGCTTCTGGGGCGGCTCGCCTCGCGCCCCTGGGCGGAGGAGCTCTACCTCGCCGGCTCGGCGGCTTTAGCCCTCCACCTCGGGCACCGGCCGGTGCGCGACCTCGACCTGATGAGCGGCACCAACCGGCTGAACGGCCCCGAACGCCGCGACCTCCTGGGCGAGCTGCTCGCCATGGACCCCGGCACCGAGGTCGAGACCGCCCGCGACGGCTACCTCTTCGCTCGTCTCGGCGGGGTGGGGCTGCGCTTCTTCTATTATCCCTATCCCCTGGTCGACCCGGTCGAGGGTATCGGCGGGATGGCCGGTACCGGCGGGCTCGCCGTTGCCTCCCTAGCCGACCTCGGGCTCATGAAGCTCGGGGCGATCATCAGCCGCGGCACCCGCCGGGACTTCGTCGACCTCTTCCTCCTCTGCCGCGAGCTTCCCCTGGAGGATCTCCTGGAACGCTCGGGCGACAAGTTCGGCCATGTCCGCGACTTCCCGCTCCAGGCCCTGAAGGGCCTCGCCGACCTGTCGCTCGTCGAGGGCGAACCCATGCCGCGGCTCGCCCGGCCCCTGGAATGGGGGGAGGTCGAGGCTTGGCTGCGCGGGGAGGTGCGCCGGCTGGGGCGGGAGCGGGTAGGATTGCCGGGTGCCTGAGACCGCGGACCTCCTGATCGAGAACCTGGCCGAGGTCGCCACCCCGGAGGGGACGACCCCCCGGAGC
>JAXDLD010000668.1:0-8140 GCA_034666805.1 Acidobacteriota bacterium | reverse complement strand
GCCAGGTGCAGCTCGGCCGTGCGCTCGCCCAGGAGCTGGGCCGAGACCAGATAGGTGCCGATCCGCTCGTAGGCGGTCGGGGGCAGGTCGCGCTCGGCGAGGTCGAGGACCGAGCCGCGCGGCAGGGCCGGGGCATGCGTCCCGCCCTCGGCCAGGGCGCGCTCGACGTAGCGGCCGAGCGTGTCCAGGGTGTAGGTCCAGGCGTCCCCCTCGTTGGGCACGAAGCCCTGGAGGATGGCGAGGGTCGCCGTCTCCTCCCGCTCGCTCCTGATCTCGATGGCGCCGGCGACCGGCGGGGTATGGAGGAAACCGGCCTCCTCGGTCAGGAAACGGCCGATCTCCAGGTCCGGGTTGATCCCCGGATCGAGCCGGCGGAAGAGCTTGAGGACGAAGCGGTCGCCGAAGATCACCGAGCTGTTGCTCTGCTCGCCCTCGTGGAGCGCGGGCACGGGCGACGCGATCCCCGTGCCCGCCACCTCGCGGAAGGCGGCGGTCGGGAAGGCGACGAGCTCGCGGTCGTCCTCGCCGCGGAAGCGCCGGCGGCGGGCGATCGCCGTGAGGAGGCCGCTCGCGAGATCGGGGTCGGAGAGGGCGTCGAAGAGGATGCCGTCGTCCTCCCCCTCGATCCTGGCGACCAGCGCCCGCGGCGCGCGCTCGCGCAGGCCGGCGGCACGGGAGCCGCTGGCGAAGCCGAGCGGCAGGGCGTAGGTCTCCGGCTCCCCCTGGGCGTACTCGACCGTGAGGAGGAGGAGGGCGGCGTCGCTTAAAGCCCCCTCCTCGTCGTCGAAGCGGAGGACCTCCCGGATACGGACGGCGCGGAGCGTCCGCGCCTTGCCGCCGAACCAGCGGCGGCCGGCGAGGAGCGCGGGGAGGAGAGCTTCGAGCCGCGCCCGGCCGGGCCCCTCGAGGAGCTCCTCCCAGGCGTCGTCGACCGGCAGGAGCGGCACCTCGGAGAGCCGCGCCTCGGCGACCCGCTCGCGCTCGAGGGCGAACCAGAGGAAGGCCGAGGGCCCCAGGGTGAGCGAGTAGGCACCGCGGCCGATTTCGGGGAAGCGGGTGCGGCCGAAGAGCTCGACCGGCACCATGCCTTCGAACTCGGCGAGGTCGAGCTCGAACGGCTGGGCGAAGCGCGACAGGTTGGCGACGACCAGGAGGGTCTCCTCCCCGTGCCGGCGGAGGAAGGCGAGGACTCTGTGGTTCTCCGGATGGAGGAAGGTCAGGCTGCCGCGGCTGAAGGCCGAGTGGCGCTTGCGCAAGGCGATGAGCCGCCGGGTCCACCAGAGGAGCGAGTGCGGATTGCCCTGCTGCGCTTCGACGTTCACCGCCTCGTAGTGGTAGGCGCCGTCGACGACGACCGGCAGGTAGAGCTGCTGCGGGTTGGCGCGCGAGAAGCCGGCGTTCCGGTCGCTGCTCCACTGCATGGGGGTGCGGACGCCGTTCCGGTCGCCTAAGTAGATGTTGTCCCCCATCCCGATCTCGTCGCCGTAGTAGAGGACGGGCGCCCCGGGGAGGGAGAAGAGGAGGCCGTTCATCAGCTCGATCCGCCGCCGGTCGTTGCCGAGGAGCGGGGCGAGCCGCCGCCTGATCCCCAGGTTGATCCGCGCCTTGGGGTCCTTGGCGTAGACCCGGTACATGTAGTCGCGGTCCTCGTCGGTCACCATCTCCAGGGTCAGCTCGTCGTGGTTGCGAAGGAAGGTCGCCCACTGGCAGCTCTCGGGGATGGCCGGGGTCTGCTGCAGGATGTCGACGATGGGGAAGCGGTCCTCCATGCGGATCGCCATGAAGAGCCGCGGCATGACCGGGAAGTGGAAGGCCATGTGGCACTCGTCGCCGCTGCCGAAGTAGGCGATCGAGTCCTCCGGCCACTGGTTGGCCTCGGCGAGGAGCATGCGCCCCGGAAACCTGGCGTCGACGTGGGCGCGGAGCTTTTTGAGGAACTCGTGGGTCTCCTCCAGGTTCTCGCAGTTGGTCCCCTCGCGCTCGTAGAGGTAGGGGACGGCGTCGAGCCGCAGGCCGTCGACCCCCGCCTCCATCCAGAAGTCGAGAGCGGAGAGGAGCGCCTTGTGGACTCTCGAATCGTCGAAGTTGAGATCCGGCTGGTGCGAGAAGAAGCGATGCCAGTAGTAGGACTTGGCGACCGGGTCCCAGGTCCAGTTCGAGGTCTCGAAGTCCTTGAAGATGATGCGCGCGTCGGCGTACCTGCCCGGGTCGTCGCTCCAGACGTAGAAGTTGCGGTAGGGGCTCCCGGGGGGGGAGGTGCGGGCGCGCTTGAACCAGGGGTGCTGGTCCGAGGTGTGGTTGACCACCAGCTCGGTGATCACCTTCAAGCCCCGCCGGTGGGCCTCACGGAGGAAGGCCTTGAAGTCCTTGAGATTGCCGTAGGCGGGGTGGATGCTCGTGTAGTCCGAGATGTCGTAGCCGTCGTCCCGCCAGGGGGAGGGGTAGAACGGCAGGAGCCAGATCGCGGTCACCCCGAGCTCCTGCAGGTAGTCGAGCCTGGCGGTCAGCCCTTTGAAGTCCCCCATGCCGTCGCCGTCGGAGTCCGCGAAGGCGCGGACGTGCACCTCGTAGAGGATGGCGTCCTTGTACCAGAGGGGGTCGTCGTCTCGGCGCTGGCTCAAATCCGGTCTCCCTGCTTAGACAAAATAGTCGAAGTCGCGTTCGGAGCGCACCTTGCGGCGAAGCCTGAAAACGTGCGCCGGCAACGCCCAGGGGTCGAGCTCGACGTAGTTGCGCGGCCCCCGCCAGAGGTAGCGGAGGCCGGAGAGCAGGTCGTGGACCTGGAAGCTCTCCTCAGGCTTGACGCCCAGGGCCGCGAGATCCAGGTCGACCCAGCCCGCCTGCGTGTGATGGGGATCGAGGTTGATCGCGGTGAGGATGACGTTCGCCCCGTCCTCCGTCGCCTTGCTGTAGCAGAGGAGCTGCTCGTTGTCGACCGGGTGGAAGACGAGCCCGGCGTTCGCCTGCAGGGCCGGGTTTTCGCGCCTTATGCGGTTCACCCGGGCGATCAGGTCCTTCAAGCTGTCGGCGCGCGCGAGATCCCATTGCCGGAGCTGGTACTTCTCGGAATCCAGGTACTCCTCACTCCCCGGCTCGCGCGGGGTGTGCTCCAAAAGCTCGAAGGCCGGTCCGTAGATCCCATAGCTCGCCCCGAGGGTCGCGGCGAGGATCAGCCGTTCGACGAAAGCCGGCCGGCCGCCGAACTGCAGGGCCTCGGTCAGGATGTCGGGGGTGTTGGGCCAGAGGTTGGGGCGGAAGAATTCGCGGAGGGGAGGCTCGGTCAGCTCCTCGAAGTACTCGGTCAATTCTTCCTTGGTGTTGCGCCAGGCGAAGTAGGTGTAGGACTGGGTGAAGCCGAGCTTCGCCAGCCGGTACATGATCTTCGGCCGGGTGAAGGCCTCGGCCAGGAAGATTACGTCCGGGTGGGCGCGCTGGATCTCGGCGATCAGCCACTCCCAGAACGGGAACGGCTTGGTGTGGGGGTTGTCGACCCGGAAGATCCGCACCCCGAAGCCGATCCAGTAGTCGAAGATGCTCTTCAGCTCCTCCCAGAGCCCCTGGCGGTCCTCGGTGTCGAAGTCGAAGGGGTAGATGTCCTCATACTTCTTGGGCGGGTTCTCGGCGTACTGGATGGTGCCGTCCGGCCGCTTCTTGAACCACTCCGGGTGCTCGCGGACGTAGGGGTGGTCGGGCGAGCACTGGAAGGCGATGTCGAGGGCGATCTCCATCCCCAGGTCGCGGGCCTTGAAGACGAGCCGCCTGAAGTCCTCCTCCGTCCCCAGCTCGGGGTGGACCGCCTTGTGCCCGCCCTCCTCGGAACCGATCGCCCACGGGCTCCCGACCTCGCCGGGGGCCGCCTCGGGGGCGTTGTTCTTCCCCTTCCGGTGGGTGTGGCCGATGGGGTGGATGGGCGGCAGGTAGACGACGTCGAAGCCGAGCGCGGCCACGTAGCCGAGGCGCTCCGCGCAGTCCTCGAAGGTGCCGTGCCGCGGGCCGTCCGCGCCATCGTTGCCGCCGACCCCGTCACCGATACCGGCAGTGGAGCGGGGGAAGAGCTCGTACCAGGAGCTGAAGCGGGCGCGCTCGCGGTCGACGACGACGGCGAGCTCGCGGCCGTAGGCGGTGGCCCGGGAGCGTTCGGCGTAACGGTCCATCAGGTCGACGAGCTCGGGGTCGAAGGCGAGCCGCAGGCGGGCTTCCGGATCGAGCCCCCGGGCGAGGTCGCGGGCGAGGCCGGAGAGGACGCGGCCCTCGGCGCGCCGGCCGGCCTCCTGGGCGCGGACCCCCGCCGCCTCGATCCAGCCGGCGCCGGTCAGGAGGTCGATCGCGATGTCCTGCCCCGCCGCCACCCGCTTCTCCAAGTCGCGGCGCCAGGTGCGGAAGGGGTCGACCCAGGCGGTCAGGCTGTAGAGGTAGCGGCCCATCTCGGGGACGGTGAATTCGGCGCTGAAGAGGTCGTTGGGGAGGGTCTCCATCTCGACCTCGGACCACTGCCGGTCGCCCTCGCGGCGCCAGAGGAGGAGGCAGCGGAGGACGTCATGGCCGTCGGTGAACACGTCGGCATCGACCTTCACCCGCTCGCCCACGACCCGCTTGATGGGGAAGCGGCCGCCGTCGATCTCCGGCTCGACCCTGTCGATGATCACCCGCTGTCGGTCCCGCTCGGCCGCCATGTCCATGCCTCCCCGCCGCTTTGCAGATCGCCTGCCACCCTGGCGTCCGCGGGTAGTGGCTCCTGTTTACCAGATTGGGGGCGGAGTGGCAAAAGCCCTCACCCCCGGCCCCTCTCCCGGCCCACCCGCCCGCACCCCCGGGAGAGGGGAGCGGAGCGCGTAGGGGGCGAAGAGTCTATCTAGATGTAAGCGGGAGGAGGGCAAGGTTGCCAGCTACCATCGAGCTTCTTCTTTTCCCCCCTCTCCCGGGGGAAAGGGCGGGAGGGCTGGGAGAGGGGGGTAGGGGGGTGAGGGTCCCCGGCTATACTCGCCCCCCGTGAACCCCCGTAGAACGCCTGCCCTCCTGGCGGTGCTGGCCCTGGCGCTCGCCCTCTGGGCCTGGGTCACTCTGCCGGCCATCGCCGGCCGGCGCACGTTCTTCCTCCGCGACGTCTTCACCACCCATCTCAGCCTCAAGGCGTTCGGCGCCCGCGAGCTGGCGGCGGGGCGCATCCCGGCGGTCGACCCGGCGTGGGGCCTGGGCCAGCCGTTCCGCGGCAACCCCAACGCCCTCCCCTACTACCCGGGCAATCTCCTCTACTTGGCGCTCCCCTTCTGGAGCGCCTTCAACCTCCACTACGCCCTGCACTGGCTGCTCGCCCTCTTCGCCATGGCGGCCCTGGCGCGCGGCCTCGGGCAGGGGCCGCCCGGGGCGCTCCTCGCCGGGATCACCTATGCCGGCTCGGGCTGGATGCTCTCGGCCCTCTCCTTCTACAACCTCCTGACCGTGGCCGCCTGGTGGCCCCTGGTCCTCCTCGGCGCGGTCCGAGGCGGGCGGCGCGGCATCGCCCTCGGGGGGCTGGCCTGCGGCCTGGCGCTATTGGGCGGCGAGCCGGTGGCGGCGGCGCTCGGCCTCGTCCCCCTCCTCGTCGCCGCGATCTCCCGACATGGAGGCAAGCGCGGTTTCGCGACCGCCGCCGCCATCGCCGCCCTCGGCGCCGCCGTGGCCCTCCCCCAGCTCGTCGCGCTCCTCGAAGTGCTCCCTTCCACCGTGCGGGGCGGCCTGGGGATGACGGCGCGGCAGGCAGCGGACTACTCCCTCCACCCCGGGCGGCTGATCGAGCTCTTCCTCCCCTTCCCCTTCGGCCGCCCCACCTGGATCGGACCGCGGGGAGTCTGGGCGGTCCACGTCCTGCCGTCGGTGCCGCTCTTCCTCACCCTCTACCCGGGGATCGTGGGGGTCTGGCTCGCCGGCATCGGCGCCACTGCCGCACGACGGCATCGCGCCTGGGCGGGTCTGGCGGCGGCCGGGCTCCTCCTCGCCATCCTCGGCGGCGCCTGGGGGCCGGCGCTCGCGCGGCTCTCGTTCGGGCTCTTCCGCTTCCCCGAGAAGTTCCTCTTCCTCTTCGCCTTGAGCCTGCCGCTCCTGGCCGGCTGGGGGCTCGACGAGGCGCTCGCGGCGCGCGGCTGGCGCCGGGCCACGACGATCGGCGGCGCCCTTTTCCTGGCGTTCGCCGTGATTCTGAAGCTCCTAGCCCCTGGCCTCCTCGCCGCCGCCGCCCCGCGGCTCGCCCAGGCAGCCCGCGAAACGGCGCTCGCCCTCCTCTCGGCCCAGCTCGGCGCCTGGGCCCTCGCCCTTGCCGTGGCCGGAGCCGCCCTCCTCGGGGCCGCCTGGGCGGCGAGCCGTGGCCGCCCGGCGCTCGTCGCCGCGCTCCAGCTTCTAACCCTGGCGCAGCTCTGGCCGCTCGTCGTCACCGAGGGGACGGCCCCCTACCGCCAGCCCGCCGCCTGGGCCCAGAGCCTCCAGGCGAAGCTCGGGCATCCGCCCGCCGCGCTCGACGAGCTGACCATCTCCCCCCACTGGGGGCCGGAGCCGCCGTACCTCTTCCCCTCCGGGCCGCATGCCGTGGCCGAGCGGGTGAAGGCTGCCGACCTCGGGCCCGCCCCCGGCCTCCTCCACGGCCTCACCTACCCGCTCGCCCCGGACCTAGAAGGGATGCAGACCCTCCCCTTCCATCGGATGTTGAACCCCCTCCCGCAGCGCGGCTGGCCCGAGCGGGCGCTCTGGATGCGCCTGACCGGAGTCGAGGCCGCGGTCCTCTTCGCGGAGCCGGGAGTCCCCGATCTCTCCCTCGTGGACCGCGCCGAGCGTTACGGGGTGGAGAGCCGGCTCTATGCCGTCCGCGACCCCGCCCCGTTCGCTTGGTGGCCGCGACGGACCGTGGTGGCGGCGGACCCGGCAGCGGCGCGGGAGGCGGTGGTGCGGGCGGCCGACCCGCTGGAGACCGCCGTGGTGCCGCGCCCCGTGGTCCAGGGTCCCGGCCGGGTTGTCGCGATCTCCTCGACACCGGATCGGATCGAGCTCGACGTGGAAGGGGGTGGCGGAGTGGTCGCGATCCGCCGGGCCTGGCTGCCGCTCTATCGGGCGGAGGCGGAAAGACGCCGGCTGCCGACGATGCCGGTCGATCTCGTGCTCCTCGGCGTGGCGGTGCCGCCGGGGAGGCACCGGGTGGTGCTCACGATTTCCGCCTGGCGGGAGTGGATCGCGGGGGGTATCGCGCTGCTGGCGCTTGTGTGGGCGGGCGGGGTGCTGTGGCGTGGCTGCACGCCTCGACTAAAATGACCCCATCCAAAGGATTGGAGACTCTACGCGCCGTGAAAAATTCTGCTTAGAATCCTGCGCCACCGAACCAGCCCCAGACGACGGTAAGGGAAAGCCGGAGAAGGACGGCCGTCGAAACCCCGGCGAGCACGCCGGTAAGGACGACATGCAAAGCTCTCCCTCGGTGCCCAACTTTCCACAAGCGCCATCCTAAAGGCGCCGGTAGCGGTCAACAGATACCTTCGTGGTAAGCCTCGGCACACGGGTCGATCGATAGCGATGCGTCCCAGAAATATTGGAGGAACTGCATTCCGTCCGAGTAGTCCCAGACGCAGGCGGCAACGCTGCCGCCGGACAGCAGTCCACTGTAACCGGTCGTTAGGCGCCTGGCACACGCCGTAGGGCTACAGCAAGGTCCGGCCGCTCAAGCGCGATGGCCTCATACAGCAGCTGCTCCTTTCTCGTTCGCCTTGCACGCAGGAGCATTTCGATCACACACTCGTTGAGCGACTTACCTGGCAAGTGCTCATCCATTCCATCGTTGAAGGTATCGAACCAGAGAACTGCCACTTCGGCCCGCTGGAAACTCTGGGCCAGTAGTCTCCGCAGATTCAGATCCGGCAGGGCCGACACGGCCGCAACAGTGGGTTGCGTACCGAATTCAGCCGGGAACGGCGGGCCAGCCCCAGCCTCTGGGCGAGAGAAGTGAACCACGAAGGCTCGTACGCGGATATACAGAAGACTGTCCCGTGAAACTGGTTTGCAGATTGAGACATGATCCTCATCAAGTGGCACCGGGATGAGGTCGGGAACGCCAGGATCAGCGCTGGACGGGTCGACAATCATCACTCCGCCAACTGATCGAGTCTCTGCGTATGCCTGATTC
>JAXDLD010000667.1:0-2616 GCA_034666805.1 Acidobacteriota bacterium | reverse complement strand
ACCTCGGGAAGACCGGGCTCAAGGTCTCCCGGATCTGCCTGGGCTGCATGAGCTACGGCAGCTCGAAGTGGCGGGACTGGGTGCTGGACGAGGAGGCGAGCCGGCCGTTCATCGAGCGGGCCCTGGCGGCCGGGATCAACTTCTTCGACACCGCCAACATGTACTCGGCCGGCGCCTCCGAGGAGGTTCTAGGCCGGGCGATCCACGACTTCGCCCGGCGGGAGGAGGTCGTGATCGCCACCAAGGTCTTCTTCCCCACGGGGCAGGGGATGAACGACCGCGGCCTGTCGCGAAAGCACGTCATGGACGCGATCGACGCCTCGCTCAAGCGGCTCCGGGTCGACCATGTGGACCTCTATCAGATCCACCGCTACGACCCGGCCACCCCGATCGAGGAGACCCTGGAGGCGCTCCACGACGTCGTCAAGGCCGGCAAGGCCCGCTACATCGGCGCCTCCAGCATGTTCGCCTGGCAGTTCACCCGCGCCCTCTATCTTGCCGACCTCCACGGCTGGACCCGCTTCGTCTCCATGCAGAACCACTACAACCTCGCCTACCGCGAGGAGGAGCGGGAGATGATGCCGCTCTGCCGCGCCGAGGGGATCGGGGTCATCCCCTGGAGCCCGCTCGCCCGCGGCTTCCTGACCGGCAAGAGGAAGCGTGGCGACGATCAGGAGCGGGGCGACACCGTGCGCGCCAAGAGCGACGGTTTCGCCCACGAGATGTACTACCAGGAGGAGGACTTCCAGGTCGTCGACCGGGTGATCGAGATCGCCGGCCGGCATGGGGTGCCGCCGGCCCGGGTCGCCCTCGCCTGGCTCCTCGCCCAGCCCGGGGTGACGGCGCCCATCGTCGGCGCCACCAGGATGGAGCATCTGGAGGACGCCATCCAGGCGCTCGCGGTCACCCTCTCGGAGGAGGAGAAGAAGGCGCTCGAAGCGCCCTATCGGCCGCACCCGGTCCTGGGGCACACATGAGACCCGCCCGAGCCCTGGCGCTCCTCGGCGCCCTCGCGGTCCTCGGCCTGGGCGACGCCGGGCTCGGCCAGGCGCCGCCGCCGATGGGGCCCCCGGTGCCGGCGGCCCCGGCGGCCCCCCAGCCCGCCCGAAGGGCGCGGCCCCGGCGGGGACTGCCGGGCCTGCCGCTCGTCGAGGTCCACCCCGCGGTGGCCCCGAAGACGGCGCAGATGGCGGTGCTCCTGACCGGCGACGGCGGCTGGGCGGTGACGGACAAGGGGCTCTCGGCCGAGCTCGCCGCCCACGGCATGCCGGTCGTGGGCTGGAACTCGCTCCGCTACTTCCTCCGCCGGCGGAATCCCGAAGGGACGGCCAAGGACCTGGAGCGCGTGCTCCGGCACTACCTGCCGGTCTGGCGGCGGGAGAAGGTGGTCCTCATCGGCTACTCCTTCGGCGCCGACGTCATGCCCTTCCTCGTCCACCGCCTGCCGCCGGACCTGCGCTCGCGGGTCTCGCTCGTCGCCCTCTTGGGGCCCGACGAGAAGGCGGGCTTCCGTTTCCACCTCTCCGAGTGGCTGGGCAAGGACTCGCAGGACACCCTCCCCGTCCGCCCGGAGCTCGAGAAGCTCCGCGGGATGCCGATCCTCTGCTCCTACGGCGAGCAGGAGGTAAAGAGCCTCTGCAAGGAGATCGATCCCGGCCTCGCGCATGTCCTCGTCCGGCCCGGCACCCACATCATCGGCAAGGGGTACGGGGGGATCGCGGCGGAGATCTTCCGGATGACGGGGCTGCCGGCCCACGGTCCCCCGGGGCTTCCCTAGCCCACGCCCTTGTTGCAGAATGCGATCTCGATCCGCCCCGATCCCCAGGAGAACCTTAGAGCTCATGAAGACCCCCGCCGTACTGCTGTCCTCCGTGCTGGCCCTCGCCCTCGCGTCCGCCGTCTCCGCCGTCGCCACCGAGCAGAAGCTGAACCTCGAGGAGCCCTTCGGCCCCGTCACCCTCTACCACCAGACCGCCACCCCGCCGCACGTCGCCATCTTCATTTCCGGGGACGGCGGCTGGAACCTGGGGGTGGTCGACATGGCCCGCGAGATCGAGGGCATGGACGCCCTGGTGATCGGGGTCGACATCCGGCACTACATGAAGGCGGCGACCGCCTCAGCCGAAAAGTGCTTCGACCCGGGGACCGACTTCGCCGAGCTCGGCCGGCTGGTCGAGAAGCGGCTCGGTTATGGGCACCACGTGCCACCCGTCCTCATCGGCTACTCCTCGGGGGCGACCTTGGTCTACGCCGCCCTCGTCCAGGCGCCGCCCAAGACCTACACGGGCGCCCTCTCGCTCGGCTTCTGCCCCGACCTGATCGTCAACCACCCGATCTGCAAGGGCAACGGCCTGACCTGGGAGCACGACCCGCACCACAAGGGGGTCGACTTCCTCCCAACCAAGAGCCTGGAGGAGCCCTGGATCGCCTTCCAGGGGGACATCGACCAGATCTGCACTCCGGAGGACACCCGCGCCTACGTCAAGAAGGTCAGGAACGGCGAGCTCGTCTGGCTCCACAAGGTGGGCCACGGCTTCTCGGTCCCCAAGCACTGGATGCGCGAGTTCAAGGACGGCTTCGCGAAGATCACGTCGGGCGAGGGGAAGGGGAAGGCGG
>JAXDLD010000666.1:0-5807 GCA_034666805.1 Acidobacteriota bacterium | reverse complement strand
CGCGGTCAAGACGCGAGTTATCCGCCCGCGCCGCCGACGATCATCTGCCAGGCTTCTTTCAACGCGTCCGGCAGGCCGTAGAGGTCCATCCCGGTGATCAGGAGCGCGCTCGCCCAGCCGGCGGTGGCCAGGAACCAGCCGTTCTTCCATTTCCCCAGCCGGGCGCGCGAGCTGGTGAAGTAGAGGAGCGGGAACATGGCGAATGGGAGCTGCAACGCGAGCACCACCTGGCTCAGCGTCAAGAGGTCGGTGACGCTGCCGTCGCCCCGGAGGCCGATGACGAGCACCGCCGGCAGGATGGCGAGCGAGCGCGTGATCAGCCGGCGGACCCAGGGCGAGATCTGCCAGTGCATGAACCCTTCCATGACCACCTGCCCGGCGAGAGTGCCGGTGATCGTGCTGCTCTGCCCGCTCGCAAGAAGAGCGATGGCGAAGAGAGCGCTCGCCGCGAACGTCCCCAGGAGCGGCGCCAGGGTCAGATAGGCGATGCGGATCCAGTCGCTCTTGGCGCTGAAGGTGACTACCTGACCGCCGGGCACGAGCACCTGGCTCTTGCCGAAGAAGACCATCGCCGCCAGCACCAGGATGGCGGCGTTGACGAAAAACGCCACCGTGAGCGCCACCGCCGAGTCGATCGTGTTGAAGCGGATCGCCTTCTTGATGGAGGCCTCGTCCTTCTGCAGCTTGCGGCTCTGCACCAGCGCCGAGTGCAGGTACAGGTTGTGGGGCATGACGGTGGCGCCGATGATCCCGATAGCGACGTAAAGCATACCCTTGTGCCGGAAATTTGGCGTGAGGAGGGCGTGTCCCATCTCGAGGAAGCCGGGCCGGGTGGCGGGGAGGACGAAGATCTCGATGAAATAGCAGACCGCGATCGTCGCCACGAGGAGGAAGATGACGGCCTCGATCGTGCGCATGCCGAACCTCTGGAGCCCCAGGAGGAGGAGGACGTCGAGGCCGGTGATGATGACCGCCCAGAGGAGCGGGATGTGGAACAGGAGGTTGAGCGCCACTGCGCTGCCGAGCACCTCGGCCAGGTCGCAGGCGCCGATCGCCACCTCGGTGAGGAGCCAGTTGGGCCAGCGGGTCCAGCCCGGCAGCCAGTCGCGCGAGCACTGCGCCAGGTCCTTGCCGGTGACGACGCCCAAGCGGGCGGCGGTGACCTGGAGGACGATCGCCATCGCGCTCGCCAGGGCGACCACGAAAAGCAAGCCGTACTTGAACTGGGCGCCCGCCTGCAGGTCGGTGCCCCAGTTGCCGGGGTCCATGTAGCCGACGCTGACCAGGAGGGCCGGCCCCACGAAGGCCCGCCACTGCCGCCAGAACCCCTCGCCGGAATGGGGCACGGCCACCGTGGAGTGCAGCCCCTCCAGAGAGCGGTGGCCCACGGGCCGGGGTTCAGGGAGATTCATTCCATCGATGCTCATATCGCTTCCCTGGCGCTTTGGGCGCGTCGGATTTTGGGTACTCGAAAAGTGTAGACGATAGAGGTCGAAATGGGAAGGGGGAGTGTTCGGCCCCGGATCGCCTATGATCCCCATGGCCCCTCGCGCCGCCCTATGGACCACCTGATCCTCACCTTCGTCATCCTCGCGGTCGCGATCGCGCTTTTCCTCTCCGAGCGGCTGCGGCCCGACCTCGTGGCGCTCCTCGTCCTGGTCGCCCTCGGCACCACCGGGGTGCTCACCTCGGACGAGACCTTCTCGGGGTTCAGCCGGTCGGCGGTCATCACCATCCTCGCCATCTTCATCCTCGCGGCGGGGCTCGAACGGACCGGGGTCACCCGGCAGGTGGGCAACCTCCTCATCCGGGTGGCCGGCCGGGAGGAGGGGCGGCTGGTCGTCGCCGTCATGCTGGCCGGGGCGTTCCTCTCGCTCTTCATGAACAACATCGCCGCCGCCTCGGTCCTCCTGCCGGCGGTCTCCGGGGCGGCCCGACGCTCGGGGGTCAGCCCGGCGCGGCTCCTCCTGCCGCTCGCCTTCGGCACCATCCTGGGCGGCATGGCGACCCTCTTCACCACCACCAACATCGTCGTCAGCAGCCTGCTCCGCGACCGCGGCCTGCCCGGCTACGGAGTCTTCTCCTTCGCCCCGTTCGGTCTGCCGATCGTCGCCGTGGGCGTCCTCTATATGGCGCTCTGGGGACGGCTGAAGCTCCCGGCCCAGTCGCCGGCCGAGAAGCTCGCCGACCTGGAACGCCGGGAGGACGACCTGGCCGCGGTCTACCACCTGGGCGAGCGGGTGCGGCGGGCGGGGGTGCCGGCGCGCTCGCCGCTCATCGGCCAGACCCTCGAGGGGAGCGGCCTGCGCCAGAGCTACGGCCTCTCGGTCCTCGCCATCGAGCGCGGCGGCCGGATGCTCCCGGCGCCGCCGCCGGACAGCGTCGTCGAGGAGGAGGACATTCTCTTCCTGAACGGCGAGCCGCGCGGCCCGGAAGGCGAGCTCGAGGTGCTGCCGGCCAAAGACTTCCGGGAGAGCGAGATCGAATCGGCGGCGATCGGCATCTTCGAGGCCGTCCTCTCGCCGCGCTCGCGGCTCATCGGCCAGACCCTCCGCGATCGCCACTTCCGCGACCACTACGGCATGAACGTGATCGCCATCTGGCGCGCCGGCAAGCCGCTCCGCCGGGGGCTCTCCGAGCTGCCGCTCGAGCTCGGCGACGGCCTCCTCCTCCAGGGCGACCGCGGCCGGCTCTCCCGGCTGCGCACCGACCCCGACCTCATCCTGCTCGGCGGCGACGACGAGGCGCCCTTCGTGACCGGCAAGAGCCGGCTGGCCCTGGGGATCATGGTGATCACCCTGGGGCTCGCGGCCTGGGGCAAGCTGCCGGTGGGGGAGGTGATGCTCGGCGGCGCGCTCGCCATGGTCCTCTCCGCGGTCCTCAACATGGACCAGGCCTACCAGGCGATCGAATGGAAGAGCGTCTTTTTAGTCGCCGGCATGCTGCCCATGGGCATCGCCATGACCAAGACCGGTGCCGCGGCCCTCCTCACCCGCTGGCTGATCGCCGGCCTCGGCGGCGCTGGACCGGTCGCCCTCCTCGCCGGGCTGGTCCTCCTCGCCGCCCTCTTGACCCAGGCGATGAACGGCGCCGCCGTCGCCGCGGTGGTGGCGCCGGTGGCGATCCAGACCGCCCAGCAGGTGGGGGCCAATCCGCGTGCGATGGCGATGGGGGTGGCGCTCGCGACCTCGCTCGCCTTCCTCACCCCCCTCGGCCACCCGGTCAACGTCCTCGTCATGGGCCCGGGCGGCTACACCTTCCGCGACTACCTGCGGGTGGGATTGCCGCTTTTCCTGCTCGCCGGTGCGCTGATCGTGGCGCTCGTGCCGCTCGTCTGGGGGCTGTAGGAGCGCTCGTCAGCCACGGCGAGCAGAGGGCGACCTCTTCAACCTAGCGGGCGGGGCTCGCTGCCGGCTGTACGGCCACGAGGACCGAGTCCTCCTCGGCGAAAGACGCCAGGAAAGCGTCCTTCTCGGATTGCGGGCCTCCCGAAGACTTGAATTGGAGATCGCAACCCCTGGGATATTTATCGCAGGTAGTGAAGCGGTAGTAGGGCCCCGTCCCCGGACACGTGCAGCTGGCACCGGGCGCAAGCTGCCCGCACGTCGAGCACGACGGCCAAAGAGCCCAACTCGCACCCGGGAGCACGAGAGCGGCGAGCACCACGGCGACGACGATAAGCTTCATCTTCATCTTGACCTCCTATTTAGGATCTTAGGAGTGTAAACAAAGGTCAAGAGATGTGCAAGAGTAGTGGCGGGGCGCCTGGCTGTTCGTCTCAGCCGATGGCCGCCAGTGCACGGCGGCGCGGGCGGTCGGCCTGACAGTCGAGGAGCTTCCGCTGCAAGACGGATTGGGCACCTCGGAGAGCTGCCACCGGCTGGCCGGTGGCAGCATCCCGGGTCGAACCCTGGCAGGAAAAGCGTTGTAACCCTAGGTCTGGTTGCACCCGCAGGAGTCGCACGACTGAACGGCCGACAGGGTACCTCCTACGACAGGAACGATCGCTTGTTCATCCAGGTTCTTGATCGTCTCCTTGTTCACCGCCAACCGCTTGCTCAGCTTCTTCTTCAAGAGAAATCTCCTCTCTAAAGGTGGGATGATGGACCTCATCCCTCCGCCCTCGCTTCGATCGAGAGATTACAACAAGCAGGCATATGCGCATAGCCATTGTGAATCAGCAGAATCTTTACAGCTACTCACCTTTCCTATAACGTAAAAGGGTTGTCTCTTCGCCCTCTCAAAAAGGGAGAGACCTCTGATCCCGCGGCGGCACTTCGAGCTTCTCTCGTTGCTGGTCTCTGCAAGCCTGACCTGCGCTTAAGTTCCGCCAGCCGGCTCGCGAAGTTGAGAGGAGGTCGAAAATGGAACGGCGTCTTCTGGGTCGCATGTCCTCGACGGTGTTGCTGCTCCTCGTTGGAACCGCTTGTGCCGTCCCACACCCGAAGCTTCCCACAGAGGGTCGACCGCCCCAGCCCAAGGGCGACGATAGCGACTTCGATCGCCAGCGGCTGGAGTGGATCGAAAGCATGCATCGCGCGGCACCCGGAGTGGATTGGCGGCGGATCGAGAAAGAGAACCTGGAGCGCAGCCGAACCGCCTTGAGAGAGGCCGTCTCGCGAAGCGGCGCGAACGCCGCGACGACGGACGGTGTCTGGCTCCAACGCGGTCCCACCACCCAGACCGGAAAAACCTGGGTGACCGCGATCACCAGCGACGGCAGCACCGTGCTCGTGGGCAGCGGCGACGAGGCCGGCGGCCTCTTCTCGGGAACCCCCGGGTCGAACAGCTGGGCCCAGCGCGGCAACGTCCTCGGCAGGGGAGTGCAGCAGTTGGTCGTCGTGCCGGGATCGCCGGAGTCCTGGATCGCGGTCGTCCGCTACGATAGCGTCTTCGTTTCGACCGATCAGGGAGCCTCCTGGCACTCGCCCAACGGCCTGCCGGACGAACCCTGTGGCATCGCCGTTCCGCGCCTCCTGCGCGAGCCCGGCCCCTCGCGGCGGGTCTACCTCCTGGCCACGGTTCCCTACTGCGGGTCCCCCGCCACCTTCACCCTTCTGCGCTCCGACGACGCCGGGCTCAATTTCGTTCCCCTCGTGAGCGGCAGCTTCACGGCGACCCCCGACCTGTGGATGAGCCGGCTCGCGCCCGGACCGCTCTACCTCCTCACCGATTCCGGCTTACAGTCCTCCGCCGACGACGGTGCCTCTTTTACTCTCCTCGGCAATCTTCCTCGAGGAGCCGGGGACAACCTGCGTCTCGCCGGATCGGAAGCGGGGGCGCCGTCCTTCTACGCCTTGCGGAGCGACGGGAGCGAGGCGACGACCGAGCTGTTCGCCTCCACGGATGGCGGGAGAACCTGGAAGGACCAGGGGCTCGTCCCCGACTTCGCCCGTTCGAACGGCCCGGTCACCGCCTCCATCTCGACCCCCGGCACCCTGCTTCTGGGCGGTGTCAATGCCTATCGTTCCACCGACGGCGGGGCCACCTTCACTCGGGTGACCGACTGGGGCGAGTACTATGCCGACCCCGCCCACAAGCTGCACGCCGACCTGCACGGTTTCGACTGCCTGCTCTACAAGGGCGTCGAGACTTTCTTCGCCGACACCGACGGCGGCACCTACCTGTCGACCGACCTGGGGGCGAGCTTCGACAACATGACCCAACCCGGGATGATGAACGGGGAGTTTTACAGCACGCTTACCAGCAAGAACGATCCGAACCGGATCGCCGCCGGAACGCAGGACCAGGGCCTGCAGCAGTCCGCTCCGGCGGAGCTCGCCGCCATGAGCTTCACTCAATTGGTG
>JAXDLD010000665.1:0-2836 GCA_034666805.1 Acidobacteriota bacterium | reverse complement strand
CACTGGAGCCAGCGGTGCTGTTGTGCGTGGCACGGGTTGAACAGACATCTTAAGGCACAGAAGGATAGCACAACTCAAACGTGTCGTGCCAACTTTTTCTCCACACGGAGCAAATACCGTGCAAACGCTCTGCCCGGGCACAAAAAAGGGGCGCGGCTCGTCGCCGCGCCCCGCCAATGAGGAGATTGGATCTGGACGGTCTCTAACGGCTCTTGGCGCTCTCCGGTGTGCCGTACTTGTACCCCTGGCGCACGCGCACCTTGAACTCGGGGTTGGCGGTCTTGACCTCCACCTTCTGGAAGCCGACCTTCTCGCCCGGGTGGGTCGCCTGGTAGCTCAGCAGGTAGTAGCCGTTGTTCTCCTGCTCCACCCGGTTGAGCGGAGTGAGGAAGTTGGTGAAGTTGAAGAGGTACTGCCCACCGGTCTCTTCCGAGAGCTGGTTCATGGCGCTCGACAGCGTGTGGTGGGTCCCCGCCGGCACCAGGTCGATCGTGTAGACCGCGACGTTGCTGGCGTTTAAGGCCTGCATCATCGGCGGGTAGTAGCGCGGGTCGGGGAGGTACTGGCCGAAGTTGTCGATGCGGCCGAACCCGGTCGTGAAGAGGATCAGGTTCTTGCGCCCGGTGATGTTGCGGCTGGCATTGGCGAGCTCGCGGACGCCGTCATAGATGGTCCCCGTCTTGTCGCGGAGCGCGGTGCCCTGGGGCAGGGCGGCGAGGAGCGACGGGCCGTCCGTCTGCTTGATCCGCGACGGCCAGTTGGTCTCCCGGTCCTTGCCCTGGATGGCGTCGCTCACGGCCTGGGTCAGGGCCTCACGGTCGCGCGTGAAGTCCTGATGGACCTTGAGCTTGTAGTCGTAGGAAACGACCGCCACGTAGTCGTTGGGCAGGAGGTCCTTGGCGATCCACTCTCGGGTCCGGCGGCCGGCCTCGAGCTGCTGGCCGAGCAGGCCCGGGGAGTCCGAGTTGGCGTTTTTCTGGTCGTCGAAGAAGAGGACGAAGTACCGGCTCTCCGGCACCTTGTCGATGTCGATCCCCTTCTTCTTGAGGGCGTCCGCCGACTGCAGGAAGCGGCGGTTGCTATAGAAGGTGACTCCGGTCAAGTCGACGGGCTTGCCGTTCTCCCGCACCACGAAGTCGCTCTTGTCGAGCCCGACGATCACGTTGCCCTTGGCGTCCGTGACTAGGACGTCCATGAGGACCTCGTTGACGTTGGCCTCCCCCTGGAAGCGGGGAGCGGGCGGCTTCTCCTCGGTCCCCTGGGCCTGGGCCAGCGGGGCGAAAGAGAGCGCCGCGGCGAGGGCCCAGAGCGTCGGGCGGATGAAGCGTTTCATAAGGGTGTCTCCTTTTTTCATGGACTTACGATAACCCCTTCAGCAAGGGGCGGGCCACCCTCCCGCGGCGTACCCTCCGAAAGCTTAGAGATTCAGGACGAGAGCGCTGCTACGAGCGTGCGGGCGGGCGATTTGCCGTCTAGTACAACCGTCCGGGAAGGGGAAAAACTCCGGCTGCGGGAAGGGCGCTATCGTCGCGGCCCGTCCTCCCCGGAGGACGGGGGACGTCCTCTCTGGGGCGCGTCTACTGTCGCGGGTAGAACCCGCCCCGCCCAGCAAACTCCCGCAACGCCTGAGACGGCCGGAACCGTTCCCCCACCGCGCTCTCCAATCGCTCCAGCGCCACCACGATCTGGCCCAACCCCTGCTGGTCGGCCCAGCGGCAGAGGCCGCCGCGGAAGGGGGGAAAGCCGGTGCCGAGGATCAGCGCGAGGTCGAGGTCGCCGGGGCTCCCCACGACTTTTTCTTCCAGGCAGCGCGCTGCCTCGTTGACCATGGGGAGGATCATGCGGTCGACGAGGGCGGAGGGGTCGGGGTTCTCGATCCGCGGGGTGACGCCCAGGAGAGCGTAGACCGCGGGATCGGGGTCCTTCCTCTCGCGACCCTCATAGCGGTAGAAGCCGAGGCCGGTTTTGGTGCCCAGGCGGCCGGCTTCGGGCGCCCGGTCGAGCCAGGCGGGGAGGGGGAGGCGGTCGCCGAAGGCGTCGGCCAGGATGTGCGCCACCTTGACCGCCACGTCGATCCCGACCTCGTCGGTGAGCGCCATCGGCCCGAGCGGCATCCCCCAGTCCGTCATGACCCGGTCGATGTCCTCGATCCGGTGCCCGGCGTCGAGCAGCCAGAGGGCCTCGGTCGAGTAGAACATGAGCAGGCGATTGACGAGGAAGCCGGGGGTGTCCTTGACCAGCACCGGGGTCTTGCCCAGGCGGCGGGTGAAGGCGAAGACGGTGTTGGCCGCCGCCGGGTCCGCCCCCTCGGGGACGATCACCTCGACGAGCGGCATCTTGTGCACCGGGTTGAAGAAGTGCATCCCGATCACCCGTTCCGGATGCGGGGTCTTCTCACTGATCGCTCCGATCTGGAGCGACGAGGTGTTCGAGGCGAGGACCGCCCCCGGGGGCACCCGCGCCGCCACCTCGGCGAAGACCGCCTGCTTGACGGCGAGCTTCTCGACCACCGCCTCGATCACCAGATCGACCCGGGAGATGCCGGCGTAGGAGAGAGTGGGGAGGAGGAGGGCCATCTTCCTCTTCACCTCGGGGCGCTCGATGCGGTGCCGGCGGAGAAGGCGGTCGAAGAGCTGCGCCGCGTGCGCCATGCCGGAGGCGAGCGGCTTCTCGTCGACGTCCTTCAGGCGCACCGGGATCTCTGCCTCCTGGGCGATGAGCTGGGCGATGCCGCCGCCCATGACCCCGGCTCCGAGGACCGCCGTGCCGCGCACCTCGCGCGGCGCGCCGCCGGGGAGGCCCTCCGACCGTTTCGCCTCCTCGGTCAGGCGAAAGA